>CAMYKF010000290.1 GCA_947258905.1 uncultured Pirellulaceae bacterium
GCCATGACGCGGGCCGAATTGTTAATTGCTGCCGTAAAGATGGAAATGAACGATGGCGAGGCCCGACAGCTGATCGAACGGGCACGCCAGTCACTCACGTCGTCCATCCAGGTCCGCCACAACAAGCCGCCGATCAAGACGCAAAGTGCGACCGTGGGCAACAAGTACGCGTGGCACTGTCCCGCCTATTCGGCGTTGCTGGCGCTGGAGGCGCTGTTGCTGACTTCTGAAGTCTGACCGGCAGGGGGATTGGCTTGCTCATGAAAGGGCTTGTCTTGCGAGCGACGGTAAGATCGGCAATACCGCCACAGCCACGGCCGATCGGGAAACCCAAGTATCAGTCCCGGGAGCCGTCGTGCGATCGCCGATCTGAGCCGCCAGCGAAACATGCGACCGGGTTGAATCTGCAGACTCCCGTCACCGAAGTCTTCCTCGGCATCCATTAATGTGTCTGCCAGAATGCCAAGTCCGATCAGTCGTGTCAGGAAACGGTCGAATCGTTCATTGGTGTTGTCGCCCAGCAACGCGATAAACATCTCGGCTGCCGAACGACCTTCGTCCAGCGCATGACGAACAAAAGCTGACGTGGTGACTGCATTGCGTTTCGCTTCGCTGGCGTCTACGCCTTTGGATGATGCTGCGACAAACGGAGTTGTGACATCCAGTTCCGCAAGTACGCGGCGCAACATGAGAAGCTCGTCTGCGAATTCTTCAAGCGGCGGTGGCAACTTTTCGTCTTGCCCGCCCAGCCAGTCCAGAATGCATTGACACAATTCCAGACGGGATTCTTGATCAGTTTCGCTGTCAACCGACCGATCGAGCCGATCCACAGCAACGAGCATGTGACCCAGGGCGTTGCTTTGTTGGTCGGTCAGGGTGATTCCAAAGCGGCCAGCAACCAGCGGAAAATCTGCCCAGACCTTGAAATATTCCGGGCGGATGCCGTCCCAGTTAACCGGAACCAGTCGTTCGCCAGCCTGTTGTACTGCAAGTGTCACGGAATTCCAACGTAATCGACCTTCGCGGGTAACACACGAATGCTGAGCGGCACAAGCACCGCAATGCGGCAGCATTCAGCAATGCGGCAGCATTCAGCAATGCGGCAACACTCAGTCTAGTCAAAATCGTCTCGCCACGGCAACGAATGGTTGCGGTGAATCGCCTCTACGACGCGAAAGTGGTTTGTGAACGGAGTTTGTGGTGTCGCGTTCAGCGCCCAACCGGCAGGTGTGACCAAACCGCACATCACCAGTCCGGAGGACAAAATGTCTTCTCATCCCGCCCCCAACTGGTGACGCTCGTTGGTATCAAGCAGCGTGCCTTGATCCGCACGGGTATTTGCCGACCCTGGACCGAACGCAGTTGCGGTGCGGCCGCTGCTGTGTCATTCAAGTTGACAAACGGTGTCTCCCTATCTGATCCTTGAGGGGAAGTGTATCTTAACCGCCGTTCGTCGAACCCTGTCCTGCAAACATCATGAGCACCAACGTTGCAAAGCCCAACCGGGTAGCGATCATCGGCGCCAGCGGAACCTATGGCAGGGGAATTCTCGCGCGGGCCGAGCAGATTGGCGTCGAGGCAGTCGTAGTCACACGGTCGCCGCACAAGTTCAGGGATGTGAGGACCACAACAACGGTGATTGAATCGCAGCTGGATGACGAGGAGAAATTGCAAGAAGCGTTTACCGGCTGCGACGGCGTCATCTCGGCGCTGGGCGACGACAGGAAACGACGTCCAAAAACGCACTGCCTCCCCCACGTGTGGAGCGCCATGAAGGCGGCTGGCGTAACCAAATATGTTGGCATGGGGTCGGGCGCAATGATGATGCCCGGCGAAAAACGCGGTGGATTCCAGCGGGCCGTGCAGCCGCTACTAATCGTGCTAAAGCTGTTTGGTGTCGACTTGCTGGAACAAAACGAATGGGAACGCGACAGCCTGCTCATGGGAAAAAATGCCGCCGGTGGCATCAACTGGGTGCTTACCAGACCGGTGCGGCCCACCACAACGCCCTTTGTTGGAGCATCGGTGCACAAGGACCAGCGCGGCCCGATGAACTGTTCGATTTACGACCACGGCGACTTTTGTCTGTACTGCGTGGCGTCCAGCGAGTGGGAAAAGCTCGCGCCCCATGTCAGTACAGGGCCACAGCCCGGCAAAACATAGTACGCTGACGCCGAATCGCGTTAATCGGCGAATTGGCCCCTCCAGAGCACGCGCTCCCGGAGGGCCCCGCGTTTTATTGCGCGGCAGGCAGCAGAAATTCGACGACGACAGGATAATGATCCGATATCCCGTCCAACTCCTCCGACACCCGTATATCCGCAGCCACTGAATATTGTGCCAGCCGGCTATCCGCAAGAACAAAGTCGATTCGTTGCCGCTTCGATTCCAGTTCTTCCCGTGACGACGACCAGCTCGGGATCGTGATCGGTGAAGGACAGGAATACAACGATTCGGGCGAATGCTTGTGCACCAGATCCACCAGGCCATGCGATTCGAACAGATCGACGACGTCATAAAGCGGTTTGACGTTGGTTCGTGACGCCAGATAGCGCGCGTCATTGCGTGAGTGAGTGTTGAAATCGCCCGCCACAACCACGTCCTGGTTTTGCTCCAGCAGCAGTTTAATCTTGTCCAGGACGATGGCCGCTTCGTGATCTTTCCCGGGCCAGAAATGCACCACGAACAATTGCATGTCGTGAGTCCGGCAGTGCAAATAACCGTGATGGAAACCCTCAACGCGCCGCTCGATTACCTCGATTGGAGCAGTGGACGTAAGTCCCACCGGAAATCCGTCCTGTTTCAGAAGCACTGAATGTTCGTGCCCCCACTGCGCCGCCAGGCCCTGCAGGCTTTCTGCCGTATTGCCGTTGAGTTCCTGTAACGCAACGACGTCCGGTTTCTGATCCGCAATCCAGGCAACCCCCTGCTCGATCGAATTGGCATGGTTGAATCCGTACAGCACGTTCCAGTTAAGGATTCTCAAGGTGGCAGTTGCCGGTGCCCCGGACTCAGCAACTACTTTGCCTGCCGGCTCGCTGGAACACGAAGTCAACAGTATTGCGATCATGACAAGTACAAGCATTCGACTTGTCATACTCAGGTACATTCGCTGCCAATACGATCGGGGAAGATTGTTGCTGCCGGGCGGGATTTCGCTGGCCATCGCGGTGAGAGTTGGTTCAATCAGATTTCTCTTCCGCCCTGTTTGTTTTGCGAGGACAAACGATCACGTTGCCGTTGACGACACGAATGGTCAATTGGGTCACCGCATCCTGTTCATCGCAATCGAATTCCAGCTTGTACAGGCCGCTGCCCACTACAAATTCCGATGCGGAAACAGGAATCAGGTATTCCCTGGGCTGACCGGTAAACTCGACGGCCAGCGCGCCCGCTTCCAGTTCGACTTCGATGTCGTTGCCGGCACTGGTGTAAATGCCCGCATATTGCTGCAAGGTTTCCAGCGGAACGGTTACCGATTTTACGAGGCTGTCCGCATCGACGTCCATTTCAATCAGCGCCTGACGGGCAGCTGCGGAGGCAGGATTGAGTTCCAAAGCGCGTTTGTAGCAGGCAATCGCCTCGTCCTGCTTGTCGCGTTCACGCCACGATTTGCCAATCATCGAATAAACCAGCGCTGGAGGCGAAAAATTCTCAGGATCATGTTCCAGCACCTCGCGGGCTTCCTCCAGCCGGCCCTCGAACTGAAGTTTGACCGCCAGGGACACAAACGCCGACGCAGGCGTCGGTCGGGCCATGCCGTATTTCGTGGCGGCCCGCTCATAGTGCTGGTGAATGGCGGCCGTGCCTCCCGAATCGAACAGCGGCACGGGATCACGCAGACCCCAGTCGGCAAACACGAACTCCAGTCCCTGACGAGTACTGCGATAGGGGACGGTGCCGTGCGTTTCTTCTTCCATAATCCGCTGGTCCCACTCGAATTGGGCGGGACACTTTTCTCGCAGCACGCCTGCCAGCTTCAGCACGCCACCGGTCAACTGTCCGCCTTCGTTCCCGGTGGTCATGTACAGAGCGCATGCCAGTTCCGGTCTTTCGTGAAGAAAGGCTTCCGCCTGCTCAACCAGTTTTTGGTCATCCCACTGCAAAGACGGACTGATGGCGATGCAGGCGTTAAACAAATCCGGCTCATGTACCAGCGTATGAATGGCAAACAAACCACCAAACGAATGTCCAACCAGAATACGATAGGGCTCGGTGCGATAGTTCTCGTCGACAAACGGAACCAGCTCGTCACGCAGGAATTTGATGAAGTTGTCCGCGCCACCGGCACTGGGAAACTCGGGATCGGGTTCTGCCTTGGCCGGTGTCAGATCGCGGGTGCGATCGGTATTGGTGACGGCCACGACCAGCATTTCCGGCATCACATCGTTGCCGGCCATGTACTCGACCAGTCCGGTGGTGTGGTGGAAGTGCGTTTCGCCATCCAGCAGATAGAGTACAGGAAAGCGTTTTTCCGGATTGTCGTAGCCTTCCGGTTTGGAAACAATCAGCCGCCGTGTCTCGCCGAGTACTTCCGATTCGATTTCCCGCCACGTGCCAATCGTGACCGGATCGCCATCCGACTGGGCTGCGGCAAACGGTGTTGTTCCCGGCCACGACAGGCCAGCCAGAACAAGGCATATTGCTGTCCAGCTAAAACGGAAACCCGTGGGAAAATGGTACATAGTCAAGTCCCGTTTGTGTCGGATATGGCTTGCTGCCAGCGTGGCGGTCGCTCAAATTCTATCCTGTCAAACACGTTCCCGCTTGTCTACGTTTGATGGCTGGATTCCGTTGTTGGCCAGGTACCCAACTCTGCCGGATCCAAAGCTGGTTCAAAACGGCCACAGCTTCCAAACGAGAAATACCGACGTAGCGCTTGTCACAAACCCGCTGAGCACGAGCAGTCCGTCCCGTGCGGTCAGCCCGAGGGCGAACAGGGCAATTGCCAGACCCGGAACGACAACACCAAAGGGCACGAGTGACAAGGGGTAGAACAACAGGGCAAGGCCAATGCAGGCGATCGCCACGGGGTACATCATCACACCGCGAGTGAAAAACTGCATGCGCTGATGAATGAACCTTTCAAACCAGTCTATCCACTTTTGCCACTTCTGTACGTTTTGTTTCAAGTTGTCGCGTGAGAACTGGAAGCTGGCGATGCGTTTAGGTACCCATGGTCGCTCGGAAAAAAAGATCATTTGGGCAGCGATCAGAATCACCAACGTGCCGGTAACAATGCTCATCCCGGGGATCATGCCAAGCGGTGAGATGGCGATGACGGATGGAAACAGCAGCATGGGACCGTGACTTCGCGTGTTCAGCGAATCGAGCAAGTCAGCGATTTGGACCTTGTCCTGACCTCTGGTCGTTTCGACAAAGTGATTCAGCAATTCACTGAGGCTGGATGGTGACGCGTGCGTGGCTCGTCGCGCACCGAAATCGTCATCTGACGGATGCGAATATATCCCGGCCTCGTCGGTTGTGCTCGTTGAGGACATTGGATCACTCGTTGGTGCGACGGATATGGGCATAGTTCAACAGGGCGACAAAACACGAGCCCCCGATCAGGTTACCCAGCAAGGCAATCCCGATGAATCGAGCAGCCATGGGAATCGTGAATTCAGAGCTGACAAACATCGCCGTAAACATTTCCACGGATCCGGCAATCGAATGGTGCAAACCGCCGAGTCCGATCAGAAACGTGGCCATATAGATAACCATGATCTGGGCAAAGGTGCGTGGACTGGAAACTGCCAGCCAGGCACCCAACGCCATCAGCCAGCCTGCCAGCACGGCACTTATTAACAGTCCACCGTTGGAGAAGCGAACGAGATGGTGTCCGATTTCGACGTAGCCATCACGGGCATGAACCACTTCGCAAGAGAGAAACAGCAAACTGCCACATACCGCCGCACCTGCCAGATTGCCACCAATCACGATCAGCCACAGTCGAACCAGTTGAAGCATGCTCGCCTGGCGGTCGAGGACGGGATAGAACGCGGTCGCGGTGTGCTCCGTAAACAACTGGGCACCGCCCAGTACACAGACGACAAACCCCAGTGGATAAACAAAGGCCGTGGCAATGCGGCGGGTCATTTCCGCGGCCTCCAGTTCTCCGGTAGCCGTCAGCACCACGGCGACTGCCATGGCCGAGAATCCAACCATCATCCCGGCGGCAATTGCCGACAAGAACAGCGACAGCGCCGGGCGGTTCAGTTGTTCGAGCCCTTCATGAATGGCGTTGTCCAGCGCGTCGTCCGGGTGTCGCCGTGTTTCATCGGTTCGCTTGATGATGACCGGCACATAATCGTGGTCTTCCAGCTCGCGTCGTTTTTTGCGACGCGTTTCTGTTGGATCATCCAGGGGCGAGCCATCGGGCATTACGAGGCCCCCGTTATCGGTTCGGTGATGATCAAATTCGGGTTCGAGGGAATCGTTCATGGAATAGCAAAAATTTATTTAAAGTCTATTTAACAAAGGGTGCCAGTTCTTTGCGAAGTTGTTCATAAAGTTGCCCGAGTTGCTGCAGCTGTGCCGCCATGGATTCGGTCCGGCGTTCCCGCCCGGCATGTTCAAACTGCAGGGCCAGTTGCACGCACGGCCGGGCTCCAAAGTTCATCATCAGTCCCTTGAGTGCGTGGGCGCTCTTAGCCAGTTGTTCGTGGTTGCCGTTGTCAATTGATGTCTCGATCTGATCCAGGAGCGCAGGTGCATCCTGCATGAAAATGGCGGCGAACTCGCGAAACAGTTCCTGGTCTCCGCCCAGCCGGTTGACAGCCGAGTCGAGTTCCAGCAGGTGTAACTCTGATTCGGTGGATGTGGGCGGAATCGTGGCGGCAGACGCTTCGCCGACGTGGTCTTCCAGTTCACGGACGGTTCCCGGACTGTGCACAATCGCTTCCACCAGATTCACCAGTTGCCCCGCATCCAGCGGCTTGGCGATGTAGGCATCCATGCCCCCTGCCAGACAGACTTCGCGGTCACCCTGCATGGCGTGTGCGGTCATGGCAACAATGGGAATCTCGCAGGCGCGTGGTTCGTTTAGTCCGCGAATGGCGGTCGTGGCCTGAAAACCATCCATCACCGGCATTTGCACGTCCATCAACACGACATCCAGAGTTTCAAAATGGCTGCGAACCAGATCCACGGTAACCTGGCCATTGGGCGCGATCATGACATGGTGTCCACGTTTTTCCAGGATAGCCTGAACAACTTTCCGGTTGGCGGGCAAGTCCTCAGCGACAAGAACAGTCAGCGGTCGCAACAGCTGATTTTGCTCGCTGGCGGGATCCAGTTGCATTGTCGTGGGGCCATCGTACAACTGGAGCGTGTCGACAACGGTATCCAGCAATTCGGACTGGCAGACCGGTTTGGTCAGGTAATTGGCGATGGGAGCATTGGTTTTGCGATCAGCGAACACGGCCAGATCCGCGGCGGATTGCATGATGACGACCGGGGGCTTGCCCGATTGTTCCCGCAAGGCAACTTTCTCGGCGAAGGTAAAACCATCGACTCCAGGCATCATGGCATCCACAATGGCCAGGGAAATATCATCACCGCCCGACTCAACCTCGTCCAATATGCGAAGGGCTTGCTCGACGCTCTCGGCGACAATTGGCTGCATGGACCAGCTGACCAGTATTTTTTCAAGAATGCGCAGGTTGGACGCATTGTCATCGACGACCAGCACCTTGAGATTGTCGACCCAACCGGCAGGAAGTTTGTCAGATGGCGTCGATTGCTCGACGACGGGAAGGGTCAGTTCGAAGCAAAATCTGCTGCCCTTGCCCACTTCACTTTCCAGTTTCAGCGTACCCCCCATTAGCGACAGCAATTCGCGGCAAATCGACAGGCCCAGTCCGGTACCCTGTTGTTGCCTTGTGAGTGACATGTCGGCCTGGGCAAACGGCGAAAAGATGCGTTCGCGGTCCTCGGGACGAATACCGATTCCCGTATCCGTGACGGAAAAACTCAAACGCACTTCATCAGGCAACCGGCGTACCCAGGCGACACGAACCATGACCTCGCCCGAGTCCGTAAATTTAATCGCATTGCTCAACAAGTTGGTAATCACCTGTTGCAGTCGCAAGCCGTCACCGATCACCGTCGCCGGAATGTCCGGGTCAATCTCGCAGAGAATCTCGAGGTCCTTCTCGCTGGCCCGAGCCGCCAGGGCCTTGGCCGCACTGTCGACGGTTTCGCGCAGTTTGAAAGGTAAATGAGCAATCTCGAATTTTCCCGATTCAATCTTTGAGAAGTCCAGAAGCTCGTTGACCAGTTGCAGCAGCGAGTCCGCTGAGGCCCTGGCAGTTTTCAGATAATCGCGCAGTGTCGGATCAAGCTTTTCGTCCAGGGTTAACTGCAACATGCCCAAAATGGCATTCATGGGCGTGCGCAATTCATGGCTGACGGTGGCGAGAAATTCCGCGCGGGAGCGATTGGCCGCATTGGCCAGGGTTTCCGCATGTTCGGCCGCCGTCTTGGCCTTTAATAATTCGTCGCGGGAGCGGCGACGTTCGGTATTGTCACGCTCCACAAATGAAGACCCGATATGTTCACCGTCGGCATTGAAAATGGGCGATATCGTCAACGAGATATCGCAGATTTCCCCATTCTTGCGTCGACGTTTCACATCGAACTGGCGTAACTCGCTGCCTTCGCGGACCGCACGCTGAATTTCCGGTTCTTCTTCGCTGCGACCCGGTGGCAGAATCAGCTCGGCAGCAGTCTGACCGATGGCCTCTTCCGGGTCATATCCGTAAATCCTTGTTGCTCCGTAATTCCAGCTGGTGATCCGGCCGTTTATATCCTTGCTGAAAATGGCGTCATTGGAGGACTCGACCAGGCGTGCCAGGTAACTGCGGTAAGCCGCCTCCTGACGGCGAACCGAGATGTCAACAAAACTGACGACTGCCCCCGTGATGTGGCCGTCTTCCTTGAGCGAGTAACTCCAGTACTCGGCGTCGAAGCGTGTTCCGTCCTTGCGAAAAAACACTTCATCATCCACATGTACCTGACGGTCGTTAAGGTAAGCCTGAAATATTTTGCATTCGCTAACCGGGTAAGTAATGCCATCACGTCGCGTGTGATGAATCAGGTCGTGCATGTTACGTCCCAGCAATTCCTGCTGATGGTCAAACCGCAGCAGCTTCAGGCAACTTGCATTGCAATACGTGCATTGTCCCTGAAGATTAACGCAATAGATTCCCTCAGCCACAGTATCGAGAATATTCAGCAATGGCTGCTGCGCCGCAAGAATGTTGCGATCCTCCGGCAGCGGTGTGTCAGTCATGTTTGGCATCCGATGTACCCGTTGGTGTTTCAGTAAATCTTACAGGAAAAGCGGAACCAATCAGGCGACGGACACACCGCATCCAGGGCAAACCCGGCTAGACCGCCGGAGTACGTCCCTGCAAGGCGCCGACAATGGCAGCAATCGCGAACAGGGCGACGAAAACAAAAAACAGAATTTTGGCGACGCCGGCAAAACTGGCGGCAATGCCACCGAAGCCGAACACAGCAAACAACAGCGAGAGCAGCAGCAGCAGAATGGCAAGACGTAACATGGCCGGACCTTTCGTTGGGTAATGGAAACAGAACAGACTTACCCACTCATGCATGCGGCATGCCAAAACGCGGCCGGAATCTAACAGTCAATTCGTTGACGCGGATTTGCAAAAATGACGACTTGCAGGGCCAGGGCAACGGTAGTCGATGGCTGGCAAGTGGCAGCGCATCGGCCACGCTGGCAGTCGATCAACCAGCGGCCTTGAACGGGAACCCGTTGCCAGGCGGATAGTCACCAACGGTCGCTCTGAATTCCGACAGCCACGGTGACTGGCACGGCAACTGCTGTCGGCACAGTCCAGTTACTGACACGCTATCCACTCAAACAGCAGAGGAATAACGAAATGGCTGACATGCTGCGAATTGTTCTTTCGGTTTTGTTGCCACCACTGGGAGTATTCTTCCAGGTTGGGCTCGGAGTGCACTTCTGGCTGAACGTGGTATTAACGCTGCTGGGCTATTTCCCCGGACTGATCCATGCCATCTGGATCATTGCCCGCAGGCCCCAGGAACTGGTCGCCTAGCGCAAACCCTATGCAAAGTCAATCGGATCGCTTCCCGGACTGTTGCGGCAATGGGTGGCGAATAAAAGCAAAAGGAGAAGAGAACATGCTGAAGCGATTTTCTGACCTCAGGAAAATGCGTTTGAGCGCGATCGATCGGGACGTCGGAAAAATCCATGATATCCTGTTGGAGGACGGGACGTGGAATGTACGATACCTGATCGTCGGCGTCTGGAACACGATGCCCGTGCGACGAGTGTTGATTGCTCCGGCTGCAATTAGTGAACTGGATTTCGATTACATGCGCGTGTCCACTTCGCTTCATGCGCAGCAAGTGCTGGATAGTCCCCCCCTCGATCACGATCAGCCGGTTTCGCGCCAGTACGAACGGGCCCTGGTCGACCATTTCGGCTGGCCGATCTACTGGCTCGGCCGCCTGTTCAAGTCGCCGCAGTCTCTGCTCAAGTCATCCGATGAAACCATTCAATCAGCCAGTGACATCGAGGAATCCAGTCTGCGAAGCGCTCGGGAAATTTGTCGATACCGCGTCGAGGATCGCGACGGCCGCGCCGGATACATGAGCGATCTTGCGGTCAATCTGGATGAATGGAGGATTGAACTGGCTTTCGCCACTTCGGGGTCATGGGTGCCGGCAGAGCCAAAGATGTTCCCGGTTGAATGCGTTAGTCGCGTCGACTGGCCGGGCCGCTGCGTCCACATTGATCAAGCCAGGGTCTTGAACCATGGTACCAGCGACAACAGCCTGCGTTATCGCCCGGCGATGTCTGGCAAGCCGGATCTATCTCCACCGTTTCACACTGCCTGAATCCAACCGCACCAATCGAGGTTTGCGATGTACACCCGCCTGCTCAGTATTTGGGACAGTTTTCGCACCAGTTTCTGGTTTGTTCCCGCCAATATGATGCTGCTGGCGGCCTTTGCCGCGTTGCTGCTGGTGCAATTCGATTCCCGTTTCCCCGGTGCCGTCGCCAGCGGATTTCCGGTTGTTCAAATGCAGCCTGCCACAGCCCGGTCCATTTTGTCTTCGATTGTCAGTGCCATGGTGACCTCCACGGGTGTGGTGTTCTCCATCACGATCGTGGCTCTTTCACTGGCCTCATCCAGTTTCGGATCGCGGCTTGTTCGTACTTTCCAGAATCGCCGGTCGACGCAATTTGCACTGGGTATTTTTGTTTCTACGAGCCTTTATTGCATCCTTGTCCTCACGACGATCCGCGAACTGGATTATCAATTCGTTCCTGTGTTGTCGGTGCTAATGGCCATTCTGTTGACGATCATTTGCCTCGCGACGCTGGTTTACTATATCCACGACATGTCTTGTGCCATTCAGGCACCCGACGTGATCGAGTCTTCATCACAGGCATTGCACGTCGCCATTAAGCGGATGTTTCCCGGCAAGATCGGTGATCCGCCTGATCCGGAAAGCCCGGTGCACCGGATTCCCGACCAAATCACGAACCAGCTGCCACGTCCGGCAGTTACCGTTCAGGCCCAAAGCACCGGTTATATTCGCGCGATTGAAAACGAAGCAATTGAAGAGCTGGCTGTGGAGAATGGAGTTGTGATCCGGTTGCTGGTTCGGCCCGGCGACTTTATCCATGGCGGGTGTGCGGTGGCGGAAATCCTCGCCGATGAAACGGACGCAAATTCCGCCAGCAATGAGCACTTGAATCAAATTGCCGAGCCATTGAACGCCTGCCTGATGGTTGGTCCCAGACGTACGCCGACTCAGGATGTGCGATACGCGTTCAATGAACTGGTCGAAGTTGCCGTGCGGGCCCTCTCTCCGGGCATCAACGATCCATTTACTGCAATCAATTGCGTGGATCAGATCCATGCGGCGTTAATCGAGTTGCGGTCTCGCAGGATTCCGAGTCCTTTTCGACTCGACGACGAGGGGGTGCTCCGCGTTATCGCGATGCCGGTATCGCTGGAGGAGTGTATCGACGGCACTCTGGCAGTGATCAGTCATTACGCCGAGGGTAACCCGCTGGTCAGTAAGCGGGTCGATGCGGCACTGCGCAATTTTTCGGTAGCTACCGATTTGTAGGAGGAAGCAGCCTGGGGAATTGGCACACTTTTTGCCTTGCCATAAATCGTACAGTCAATCCGGGCTGTCAATTTGACAGCGAAAGTTTGTCACAACCTGTCCACCGATTCGAAGGAGGTTATTCCATGAACGCATTGATGAATGCTTCGCGGTCCAATCTTCCACCTGCCCGTGACATCACGCGAGGGGTGAACCGCTGGATCAACGAACTGGCTGACGAGACCGCTCATCGCGGCAACTTAATATCCGGTGAGCATTTGGGGAAATGACACCCACATTTACCTGGAGTTCGATTTGCCGGGCGTCAGTGTGGAAGATGTGGATATCAAGGTGCGCGAGAGCATGCTGCAGATCTCCGCCCGACGTCTGCTGAAATCCGACGTCCAGTTCGTTCTTCAGGAGCGTCGATTCGGCACGTTCCAAAGGCACTTCACGCTTCCTTCGCGAGTCATTGGATCGGCCATTACCGCCGAAATGAAGGACGGGATTTTGAGCCTGGAAGTCTCCAAGGCAGAGGAATCTCAAGTCAGGAAAATCGAAGTAAAATCGCTTTGATGTTTCGCCAGACAGGTTCCCCTGAGTAATTTTTCAGCGGCCTGATCTGGCTGCTGGGGTGAACGATTGCCCGCCATGGGCTGACAGCGTCTTTTCGCCGGACATCCGCTTCACCTCTCTTCGGTGGAGCGGAGCGTCCGGGAATTGATGCAGGCCACCCTGACACCGAACGCATCGTCGTAAGAGACGACCGATATTGCCCTTGTTCGTCCATTAGTCTCAAAGCCAAAGTGGAGCAAGTCATGAATCCAACCAAATCGGCAAAGCAGATCAGCCAGTGTCGCACCGAGAATGGCCGACATCTTCAGCCAGCAGTTCGCAAGGCAATCTGCGGCAACATTAACAACGAGCACGCATTTCCAGGGCAGGCGCGGCGTCATTCTGTTGTCAGTGATCGTCGTCAACGTGTGGTGGCACGCGAGGCAGTGCCACGCGGGGCGGCCATTCCACGACCCCGTCAACTCGAAGTTCGACCATCAGGCAGCCAACCACTTGCCGCCGGGACCATGGATTGGTCATTTCCTGCGGTATCGACGTGGTTCAGTTTCTATTCTGCTTGTTTCTACGTCCTTTTATTTGGCCTCGATTTATTAACGGCATGGCCATTTCATCGCGCCAGCCTGATGCTCGATATCTCGTTTGTCGTTTGCGGGACAATTCTCGCAGTACTCAGCTGGAGCACCTGGATGGAGCGTCGTCGCTTCCGATAACTACTGGCTGCATGGCGTGCAAGAAAAAAAAGGCTGCAACGGCCACCACGGGCTGGACGAGGCGCTGGTGGTCAAAAGATCAGGCTGGTCGTTGAGTGATCAACTGGCAGCCAATCCAGGGCAAATCATGCGGGAAATCCCGGTCATTTTCGTTTGGCATTGAATATGCATATTCAACTGGCGACATCGATTCGAAACATGAAAAATGGAGAAGCCATGACAACCCGCACCCCGGAAGTTGTTGAAAAAATGACATCGGAAACAGTTGAAGCGTTACAGGAATTGCTGCAGGCACTTCGCGACAGTTTCAAACACCTGAAGCAGGCTGCCGAAAGCATTGAAGATGAAGACTTCGCCACAACGTTCCACCAGATCGCTGCCGAACGATTTGATATCGGCAACAAGATCGGCCAGCACATCATCGAGGCGGACGAGCAGCCTGTGACCGAGGGAACGTGGCTGGGTTCGGTGCGAACTTTCTGGACGTCAATGCGTGCCGCACTCAACTCGGGCAACACTACGGTCGTGTTAATTGAAGCCGAGCGTGCTGACGACGCACTGGTCAACAGATTCCGCGAACTTCTGCCCTCGATTGCCGGCAACCCGCTCAATGACAAATTGCTGGAGTATTACGGAACGATCAAGGCTGGCCACGATCGCGTGTTGGCCTTGCGAAACGCGCTTCAAAGCAAGTAACCGCGCCGCTGAACGCCAGTCGAAAATGTCAAGGCTATCGCCTTGAAATTCAACCGCCCTCCCCCCGCCGAGGGCGGTATCTTTGTTTAATGGGAGAAACAAGTCATGAGTTTGTTGCAGGAACATGTCGAACACCGCCTGAAGCAAGCGCTGATCGAAGCGGAGCCCGTCAGTGGCCAGCGAATCGAGGTGGTTGCCCGTCAGGGGCGCGTAACGCTACGTGGAAAAGTTCATTCGTATCGGGAGAAACTATCTGCCCAGACGATCGTCGCTGCCAGTCCCGATGTCAGTTCGGTTAACAATCTCCTGGAAATCGAAGCCGTAACCTTGCTAACCGATCAACGGCTGGCTCACACGATTCGCCGTGCCCTGGCCGAAAAATCCGGACTGACTTCCCAGTCGATCCTGGTTGAAGCCATTGGTGGCAAGGTTACGTTGACAGGATATGCCGCGACCGAGCTGGATCGCGTGTTGAGTTCCGACATTACATCCGGAGTTGCGGGCGTTCACGAAACAGAGAATCTGTTGTTTCAGAATCCCGACCGCGCGATTGCCAATGAAGAGCATTGCTACACAATTCTGGCAGCGCTGAAACGCGTTATCGGTTTGGAGAAGGCCGATTTGCAGCTTGGCGTCGTTGACGAATCTGCACAGATCACCGGTATCGTGGACCAGCCGTGGAAGAAAGAAGTAGCGGAAACAACCATTCGCAGGTTCAAAATCCTCAAAGTCGCCAACGACTTGATCGCGGAATAGTAACTGCCTGACGGATTAGTCGACCTGACAACAACCGGGCCGTGCCAAACAACAATCGAGAAGCTTTGACACGGAAGGGTCATCCCCGTCTGCTAGAATCGGTTCCGGGGAACATGATGACACATATTCTGGCAGTCGACGATGATCGAACGGTTCTGCGGCTGATCGAAAAGGCGTTCGAGGATTCGGAGTACAGGCTGACGACAACGTCCAGTGGTGAGGAGGGACTGCCATTGCTAAATGACGGTGCAGTCGACATTTGCCTGCTGGATATCATGTTGCCGGAGATGAATGGCCTGGAACTGGCGCGGAAGATTCGCTCGCTCGATGCGCAGCTTCCGGTCATCTTCATCACCTCAATGGATGACAGCGATACGGCCATCGAGGCCATGAAGCTGGGGGCATACGAATTCTGCACCAAACCGCTCGACATTCAGCAGGTTCAGGATTGTGTGGAACGGGCCGTCGAGATGCGACGCCTGATGCGTGATCCGGTTTCCTTCCAGCAAGTGGATGACAAGGCGCGGCCAGCCGGTGACCAATTGGTGGGGCGCAGTCCGCAAATGCTGGAAGTTTACAAGCAGATTGGCAGGGTTGCGGCCCAGGATGTGCCCGTCCTGATCCGGGGTGAAAGCGGAACCGGCAAAGAGCTGATCGCACGCGGCATCTACCAGCACAGCCAGCGCCACGATGAGTGTTTTCTCGCGGTCAACTGTGCAGCTCTCTCGGAGACTTTGCTGGAAAGTGAGTTGTTCGGGCACGAAAAAGGCGCATTTACCGGTGCCGATAGCCGCCGGGTGGGCAAGTTCGAGCAATGTGCAAACGGAACGATCTTCCTCGATGAAATTGGCGACATGTCGCCGTTGTTGCAGAGCAAGGTATTGCGCCTGCTCCAAGAACAGGTTTTCGAAAGGGTGGGCGGGGACCAGACCATTTCTACCAATGCGAGAATCATTTCGGCGACCAATCGGGATCTGGAAACGATGATTGAGGAAGGTGAATTTCGCCTTGACTTGTTTCACCGAATCAACGCGTTTGAAATACATCTGCCACCGTTGCGGGAACGCGGCGAGGATATTGACCTGCTGATTCAGCATTTTATTCACAACTTCGCACGGCAGCTGGGAAAGCAGGTTGAAGGCATTTCGCAGGAAGCCATCGAGATGTTGCATGCCTGGTCCTGGCCGGGCAATATTCGCGAACTGCAAAGCGTAATTCAGCGGGCGATCCTGATGGCGGCGGGACCGGTAATCGTGCCCGAATATCTCAACGGAATACTGAGCGGGCCGTCGGAGGCGAATGCCGACGTTCCAGCCACGAACATCAAGGACACAACGCCCGCAGCGCAAGGAAGGTATGCGGGTGGAGAGGAAACAATTTCCGGGTTTGTGCAACAGCGAATCGACTCGAGTTCGAAGGACATTTATGCGGAGACGCTGCAAATGATGGAGCGAGCGCTCATCACCCGCATTCTCGACGAAACCGGCGGCAATCAGTCCAAAGCTGCCGAAATGCTGGGAATCACGCGTGGCAGCCTGCGAAACAAGATACGGTCACTGGGTATTGTGATTGAACAGGTTGTGTCCAGCGACTAAGGCGTCAATGCACATCCTTCTCGCCGTTTGGCTGTAATAATCGAGGCGACGGCCGTGGCCGTCGCCTTAGTTGCCTTTTCGCAACCGTTGCCCGGTTTCATGATGACTGCCGGGCGAAATGGCAGTCAAAAGCAGACAGCACGTTTTCGTCCGATGGCGTCTAACCCACGGTCGCAACAATCGTTCAACTGCCACGCGGGTTTAGCAAATGCGTGGCAATTGTTCGCCGATGGGCAGGGGGATCACACGCGATGCGCCGATGGCAGTGCGGGCGACGATCATACCGGGATGATCGGATACTACCGATCCGATGATTGCCGCATGCGTACCCGGCGGATGGGAACGCATGGCATCAAGAACCGCGTTTTTTGCTGCATCCGGTACGATGCAAACCAGTTTCCCTTCGTTGGCGACCAGCCAGGGATCTAGTCCCAGAATCTCGCAAGCCGACTGCACGACCGGATTAACGGGTACACGCGTTTCCTCGATCACGATGCCACAAGCGGAGGCCGCCGCGATCTCGTTCAGGCTGGCAGCAAGGCCACCGCGAGTCGGATCACGCAGCACGCGTGTGTTGGGACAAACCTCCAGCATGTCCGCCACCAGTTGATTCAGGGGTGCCGTGTCACTTTTGATGGGCGCCTCAAATTCCAGGCCTTCGCGCACGCTCATAATCGCCATGCCGTGGTCGCCAATCGTGCCGCTGACAATTACCGCGTCGCCAGGCTTGGCGCGGAAGGGGCCGATGTTCACGCCGTCGGGCACAACACCGACACCAGCCGTATTAATAAAGCACCCATCACCGTGACCATGTTCGACGACTTTGGTATCGCCCGCAATGATCTCCACGCCGGCTCGCCTGGCAGCAGCGCCCATATCGTCTGCGATTTTTTTCAGTTGTGCGACGGGAAAGCCCTCTTCGACGATAAAGCCGGCACTCAGGTAGAGTGGACGGGCACCGCTCATCGACAGGTCATTGACAGTTCCGTTGACGGCCAGTTCGCCGATCGAACCACCGGGAAAAAACAACGGCTGCACGACATAGGAGTCGGTCGAGAATGCCAGCCGGCCGCGATCCACGCCAAACACGGTCGCGTCTCCCAGTCTGGCGAGTTTTTCATTTTTGAAAGCGGGCAGGAAAATGTGCTCGACCAGTTCGCTCGATAGTTTGCCACCACCGCCATGTCCCTGAATGATGTTGGGGTAATCCTGCAAGGGAACGGGGCAACTGAGTCCATCGAGGTTGACGCCGTGCCGGTTCGAGTCGGCTTTTGGTTTTGAGTCGATAGGCATGATGTGATTGACTGATTTGCGATTGTCGGATTTGGCATGAACGGGAGGGTGCGGATCACTTCTTACTGGCGCGATCACGTCCCCCTCACCCTAACCCTCTCCCCTCAGGGGAGAGGGAACGTGGCTTGCTCACACTGCCCTCTCCAAGTTGGGCTGAGCTCACGGCCGAAGCCCCAGGGGAAGAGGGAACGTTTTTTCCAGAAGCCCTTTCAAAACCCCAGTTTGTAGTACCGGCTTTAGCTGCCTTTAGCTGGAATTGTGACAAATTCCGCCTAAAGGCGCCTAAAGGCCAATACTGCTCAAACGAGAATGACGATCGATT
>CAMYKF010000291.1:0-1853 GCA_947258905.1 uncultured Pirellulaceae bacterium
GCGGACGAAACGCCCCGCAACAAATCTCGGGAAATCATCATCGGGCACCTCCCGGCTATCTGTGCGATTCTGCCCGAATTTCGGCACAACCGGCACACTGCCGCAGATTTGCGGCACAAGCCGTCATTTCAAGGGGACTCGGAAATACAGCACTTCCGTGAATTTAACGTTGTATCCCGGCAATATAAGCAATCGGTGCGCCACTTAACCTTTCATGTGGGCCGCTTGAATTAGGTTTGGGACTTTGATTCCGTTGCCGAGAGCCTCAACCGCCCGATTTTTCGGACATCCAATTACAGCAAGCACGAGCAAATCCTGTAGTAGGCCCTAGCTTAAGCTCGGGTTAATGGGGCAAGACAGTATCTCGCTCCCTGCCCGCCGCAAAGCGGCGGGCAGGGAGCGAGATGATCGGCGATTTTCGCTGTTACCCGACGTAAACGTCGGGCCTGATAATCGGCTCGCAAGAATACGTTCCGTTTCAGTAGCTAATCAACCTTGGCCAGGTGACTTTCCAGGGTCGCCCTGACCTGTGGCTCCAGATCGACATGACAAACCACCGAAGGAATGTTGCCTTCGACCAGTTGCGGAGCTTGCCATTGCGTTACGGATTCAAGATTGGCCGGGCCCAGCCCAAGGGTGTGCTCGCCGCTGTCCAGTTCCACCAGATAGATACATGAATCCCGGTCTTGATATAGCGTTTCCCGGCAGGTGCCCCGGATTGATGGTGCTGCAGCATCGGCAGGCTGGAAGCCCGCCACACGTTGGCCCGATGTATCGACACTGCCGGCCATAGCCCGTTGGGGCGCCAGTGCGCTGCCAAGGCAACCCGGCACAAGACAGCCGGGCGCCAGCCGGCCACAGTCCTTGAGGAATTTGCGGCGATGCGGGAAACTGCGATGATGGATTGCCATGGAAATTACTCGACCGGGACGTTCTACAGGACTTTTCGGCAAAAGAACTGACTCCAATTTGCACTTTGAGCCGTCGTTCAATTGCAGCGATAATCCCGATAAATTGGTCGCCATGACGCGGGAGAAAACACGGTCAGGCATTAATTAATCGGGAATCCGATGGGCCAGCCAGCCACCCACCCGCACAGGAAGCAGACAAACACACGGAGGAATCGGGATGCACGATCGGTTTGATGCGATCGTCATTGGATCAGGATTTGGCGGAGCCGTTACGGCGTGCCGTTTGGCCGAAAAAGGATTCAGGGTTTGCGTGCTGGAGCGTGGCAAGTCCTGGTTCTGCCCGCCCGGTTACGACCGCCACTTCGCTGATAGTTTCTTCACCGTCACCGAAGAAGGCGTATGGAACGAATCGGTCTCGAAGTACGGCGTAACCGAATACATGAGGTTTTCCAACCTCGACGTATTAAGGGCCTCGGGTGTCGGCGGCGGATCACTCAACTATTACGGCGCCACGCTGCGACCACCTCGTCCGCTGTTCGAATGCGTGCCCTGGCCTGCGGCGGTGACGTGGGAAGGGCTGGAAGGGTTTTTCGCGTTGGCTGAAAGCATCTTGCAGGCCAAGCCCATCGGTCCGACGCCAGCCAATTTCCCCATGCCGGCCAGAACCCAGGCGTTTGACCATCTTGTCGAGCGTGCCGGCGGCAAAAGTTTTCATGTACCCCTGGCCATTAACTTTGGACAGAGTCCCGAGCGACCCTTCTGCGATTATCGAGGTGATTGTGTGCTGGGTTGCAACATCAGCGCCAAGAACACGCTCGATACCAACTACCTCTCCCGGGCCGTCGCGCACGGCGCGGTGATCTGGCCAATGTGCAAGGCAACCTGCATCGAGCCGCTGGGCGGTCAGGGATATCGAGTGTACTTTCACCGGATTAGCGACCA
>CAMYKF010000291.1:1909-5895 GCA_947258905.1 uncultured Pirellulaceae bacterium
GCGATTACCTTTACTCCGGCACATTGCTCCCGCGAGGTGTTCCGGTCTATCCCACGCAAGGTCCGAATATCACAACGGCTGCATGGTTCGAGGAAGGAGGGCAGCAATTCCTCATCGAGGACTGCAGCCTGTCGGACCAGTTGCGCATCGTGTTGCGTAAAGCGATTTTGCGCCGGGATAGTTTTCTGCCGTTGTTGCAGTCCTACATGCGAGGCGAACTGCCCATTGATATCGAGATCCGTAATGAAATTCAGCAGACATGGGGGCGGATCAACCGGTTCCTTCCCTACATCGTCATGGGGCAGCACTGCCAAAACGGGCAAATCTACCTCGACCCTAACGGCAATCCGGGCATCAACTGGCCCTGTGCTGCCAACCATGCGTTCTTTGAAAGAATTCGCACGTTGCTGCGGCGACTCAGCGGCGTAGCGGGCGGAGAGTATTTCGAAAACGTGTGGGAACTGGGCGGCAAGTCCTTCACTGCCCATCCACTGGGAGGCTGTCCCATGGGCGATTCGATGGAACACGGCGTGGTCGATTGCCGCGGCGAGGTGTTCAACTATCCCAACCTGCACGTCATTGATGGTTCGATTATTCCCGGCGCTGTCAGTGTAAATCCGTCGCTGACGATCACCGCGCTGGCGGAGTTCATTAATTCCAGCCTGTGAATCAGGTCCTCCGCCCCCGCCGGTGTCGCTTGCGCAAACCTTCGACTATCCCGCCAGGGAACTACCGAGGTGCCGACGTTGGGCATTGCGTTTAGAATAAAGGTAGTGTCATTCAATCCGCTGAGGTGAGATGTTGTCGAACGCACGCAAGGTCGAGTTGCAAATGCAATGGCAGCAGTATATCCATGCCCTGCCGCTGCTGATTGCCTGTCTTGCGGTTACCACGCCAACGACCGGTTCGGCCGATGAATACTTTCGCGAGTACGTAGCACCGATCCTGCAAGCCCGTTGCCTGAGTTGTCACAACGCGGCAGAGCAGCAGGGCGAATTTTCCCTGCAGACGCAGGCGACCGCATTTGCCGATGGCCATATCGAGCCAGGCGATGCGGACGCAAGTTATCTGATTGATCTGATCACACCTGTGGATGGCCTGGCGGAGATGCCGCAAGATGGCCCGCCACTGTCGGACGACGAAATCACCGCGATCCGCAAGTGGATTGACGAAGGCGCAATCTGGCCCGACGGTTTTGAACTACGCTCGCCGCAACTTTTCGACTTCAGCTGGTGGTCGTGGCAGCCGATGGTTCGACCCGCGTTGCCCGATGGCGCCGATGATCCATGGGTCTGCACACCCGTCGATGCGTTTGTGTTGGCGCGGATGCGAGAGAAAGGACTGGCTCCCTCGCCGCCTGCCGACCGCCGCACGCTGATTCGACGCCTGACATTTGACCTGCACGGCCTGCCGCCGACGCCAGAAGATGTCGAGTCCTTTGTCAACGATCCCGATCCGGACGCCTATGAAAAGCTGGTGGATCGATTGCTGGAATCTCCCCATTATGGAGAGCGCTGGGCCCGGCACTGGCTGGACGTCGTGCAGTATGCCGACACCTGTGGTTATGACAAGGACAAGTTGCGACCCCATGCGTGGCCCTATCGCGACTATGTCATTCGCTCGTTGAACGAGGACAAGCTGTGGAGTCGATTTGTGCAGGAACAGATCGCTGGCGACGTACTGTTTCCGGATGAGGCAGACGGCATTATCGGACTGGGTTTCATCGCGGCGGGGCCGTGGGATTTCATCGGACATGTGGAAGTCCCCGAGTCGAAGATTGATGGCAAGGTCGCCCGCAATCTCGATCGCGACAACATGGTGACCAATACGTTGAATGCGTTTTGCAGCGTGACGGCTCAGTGCGCCCGCTGTCACGATCACAAGCACGATCCGGTTTCGCAGGAAACGTATTACGGTTTGCAGGCCATTTTCGCTGCGGTGGACCGGGCGGACCGCATGTACGACGACGATCCGCAAGTCGCCGTGCGACGCCGCCAACTCGACGAACAACTGGCCCGGCTGCAATCACAGCTGGAATTACTGGAAAAGGAAATTGTCACCGCGGGCGGCCAACCGCTGGTAGAACTGAATCGCTTGATTACCGAATGGCTGGAGCAGGAAGACAACAGGACCGTCAGTAAGGACATTCAGTTTGGTTATCACAGCGATATTGCTGCATCACCCCATGCCGGGAAATGGGTCAGCCTGACGTTTGACGAACCAGTCTCCATTGAACAGATCATTCTGCGGCCCTGCCACGACGAGTTCGCCGGCATTGGCGCGGGTTTTGGATTCCCCAAACGCTTCAAGGTCGAAACGTCGAGCGACGGCGAGAACTGGGTCATGGTCCTCGACCAGACCAGCGAGGACTTTTCCAATCCCGGGTTGCAGCCGCTGATCATTAATGACATGCCATCAACCTCGCTGCGCGCCCTGCGAATCACTGCCACGCAACTGGCCGAACGATCCAGTGACTACATCTTTGCGCTGGCCGAAGTCGAAGCGCGTGACCCTGACGGTCATAACCGGGCAACGCAGGCAACCGTTGAAGCCATGGACTCGATCGAAATGCCGGATCGCTGGGGCCGCCGCAATCTGGTCGACGGGCGCTGGCCTGTCTGGCAAACGGCCGAATCAGATGTCGCTGGCGAAAACATGTCTCTGGCCACAGCGTTGGCGGAGCGGGACAAGGTGCTGGGCAAACTCGATACGCCGGACCGCAAACAGCGACGCGCGTCCATCGAGCAATCGATCGATGGAGTCCGCTCTGCACTGAAGGGGCTGCCGGTACAACGGCCCGTTTATGCGGCGGCCACGCATTTTCCGCCCGAGGGCAGTTTCCAGCCGACCCAAGGCGCGCCTCGACCAGTATTTGTACTGCAGCGCGGAGATGTTCAGTCGCCCGGTCCGCCTGCTGTACCCGGCGTGTTGCCGATGCCTGGCGGCGACGCCTGGCAGATGAATCCGGAAATGCCCGAATCCGAACGCCGTGCGACTCTGGCCCGCTGGCTGACCGATGCGGACCATCCGATGACATGGCGTTCGATTGTCAACCGGGTTTGGCTGTACCACTTTGGCGAAGGACTGGTATCCACGCCGAACGATTTTGGCCGCATGGGCGTATTGCCCACGCATCCCGATTTACTGGACTGGCTGGCCGTAGAGTTCCGCGACAACGGCCAGTCGCTGAAACAGTTGCATCGATTGATCGTGACCAGCAATGTGTATCGACAATCGACGCAAATCGATGCGGAACGCGCGAAGATCGATGGCAGCAATCAGTACCTGTGGCGAATGAATCGCCGACGACTAACGGCCGAAGAAATTCGCGATTCGATGCTGGCGGTCAGCGGAGTGCTAAATCCCGAGATGGGCGGCCCGGGATTCTATCTGTTCGAGCTGGAAAAAACCGAGCACTCGCCGCACTACGAATACCACAAGTTCGATCCGGCTGATCCCGCCACACATCGACGCAGCATTTATCGATTCATTGTCCGTTCGCAACCCGATCCCTGGATGAGCACGCTGGATTGCGCCGATTCCTCACAAAGTACGCCGAAACGCACCGAGACACTGACCTCGTTGCAGGCTCTGTCGTTGTTGAACAGCAATTTCACATTGGAAATGGCGCAGCGGTTTGCTGATCGATTGCAGGCCGACTCGGACGATGTCCGGCAGCAAGTCGACCGGGCCATGCAGTGGCTGGTGCAACGTCAGCCTGATGAAGCGGAAAGCAAGGAACTGGTGGCCTATGCCCGAGAGCACGGATTAACCAATCTGTGCCGGTTTATGTTTAACCTGAGTGAGTTTGTTTATATGGATTAAAGTAGCAGGCTCACTCCGTGAGCCGCCCGCTTTAAATTCGGTGCGGACGGCTCACGGAGTGAGCCTGCTAGTGCGCCTGTGAGTTTATTTGATCAGGATGGTGCAAGTCCATCCACGAACCTGATCTGGGTTCGTTAACAGAAAGTAACTGCGTTTTCGAG
>CAMYKF010000292.1 GCA_947258905.1 uncultured Pirellulaceae bacterium
GAATATGCATAGCGTGAATTTCATTTTGGAGATTCCTCAAGTGGCATGATCGATAGTCGCCGATCGCTCCGCGATCGAGCAACAGATCCTTTTTGGCGATCGCGGAGCGATCGGCGACTGTGGGATTTGTTCGGCTACGACCCGCGAGTGATCGGCGACTCGGTTCTGATCTGTTCGGCCGTCTGTTGCAGGATTTGCCCGGCGTGCAGGCAATCATCCATGGAAACGTTCAGGTGGGTGCAGGCCCGCACGTGAACGTTGCTGAAAGGCAGCATCCATACGCCCTGTTCATACAGCCGTTCGCAAAAGTCGCTGGCCGATACCTGATCACTGTGGATTCGGAAGATCACGATGTTGGTGTCGACCTGTTCCGGTTCCAGCGACAGGTTGTCGCACTGACTCACGGCATGAGCGATGGTTTGGGCCGCATGGTGATCCAGTTCCAGCCGATCGATGTTGTTTTCCAGAGCGTACACGGCTCCCGCGGCAATGATGCCGGATTGCCGCATGCCACCGCCAAACAATTTGCGATGGCGACGCATGTCGTGAATCATGTCTTTGGAGCCGACCAAAGCCGAACCGACTGGTGCTCCCAGGCCCTTGCTGAAACAAATGCTGATGGTATCGAAGCCGCTGGCCCACTCGTCGGCCGAAATGACCGATGCCACAACGGAGTTGAACAAACGGGCCCCATCCAAATGCGTCACCAGATCGTGTTCATGGGCCCAGTTGCAAATCGACTCAACGTGTTCGTATGGCAGAATCCGTCCGCCACCGCGATTGTGCGTATTCTCCAGACAAACCAGCCGCGTGCGCACCGCATGTTCGTTGTCGGGTTTGATCAGGCCTTCCAGTTGCCCCAGTTTCAACACGCTGTTCTGGCCAGGTACAGGTTGGGCGACAATGCCGCTGAGCTGGGCAAATCCGCCTTGTTCGTAGTTGTAAATATGACAACCGGCTTCACACAACAATTCATCGCCGGGCCGGCAATGCAAGCGAACGGCGACCTGATTGGTCATCGTGCCCGAGGGCATGAACATGGCAGCTTCCTTCCCCAGCCGTTCGGCGATCATGCGTTGCAGTCGATCTACCGTGGGGTCCACGTCGATTACGTCATCATTGACGGGTGCTGTCGCCATCGCCGCGCGCATGGCCTCGCAGGGTCGCGTAACCGTATCACTTCTCAAGTCGATCATGGAATCGTGGCGTGCCCGGTTGGCAGGGAATTTTTCTGGTTGAATCGCATTAATAGGATAAGATAACCGTTCTCAAGTCGATATCCAGTCGACTGGGCGGATCGACTGACGCCGGAACACGAAAGGACATGTCATGAGGAAGCTCTTGATCGCAGTGGTGGCCGTTGGGATTTGCTTGTGGGGTCAGCAACTGGTTGCGCAAACCATGGAGGTCGACGCACCGCAGGTTGCCATCATGTTTGGCACTGCCGAAGAGTCCGAAGACGGCAAACTGGCATTCAGTTTCGATGCCGGTGCGCCGATGATTCCGGTTCAGGAGGAAGTCACTCAGGCCTATGTCGTTCGGGTCCCCTACACCGAGGAAACGGAACGCGATGGCGAACGTGTCACCGAGAACAAATATCGCGAGGAGACGCGAACGCGAACCGTGACCGTGACCAGAATGATCAGACAGACAAGCCTGTCACACGCCTGGGATGAATTGAGTTTCGTCGATCCCTACGGAGACAAAATCTCGCTGGGAGACGCCCGCGGGCACTTCGAAACCAAACAGCCTTTTGTGGCCATGTACGATGGGCAGGAACTGGACCCGTATTTTCAACACGTATTGCGAGATGACATTGTGATTGTCGTGCTGCCGTTGCCCGAAGGAGTGGAGGCCGCCGCAGACTGGCTGAGAAGACCGGCCGGGGTAATGAGGCCGGTCCCGGTCCCGATGCCGCGGCGACGTTAAAGTTCGTAATAGACAATCTCCGTTGGAAGGAGGATTCGCGATGAGAGTCCTTGCGATGATTGCTATTGTTGCCGCCATCTGCCTCGGCGGACGGCACGCGTGGGCCCAGTCCTCTGAAATTGAGACTCCGGAAGTCAAAATCATGCTCGGAGTTGCCCTGGTCGCCGACGAAGATGACAAACTGGCGGTTCATTTTGCAGCCGGGGCGCCGGTGCTAAACCGTGTCGAAATGGTGACCCGGACGTACACGGTCATGGTGCCGTACACCGAAGCGGTAGAACGGGACGGAAAAATGGTGCCAGTGACACGAACCAGGGCCGAGGAGCGGACTCGCGAAGTGCCCGTAACCAGGGCCGAAGTGCTTAACGATTTCAGTTGCTCGTGGGATGAACTCAGTTTCCTGGATATGGATGGCGACGACGTTGCGATTGATGATGCCAGACAGCATTTCGAGACCAAACAGCCGATGGTCGGCATTTTTAAAGGCTCGGACCTCAGCCCGTTCTACAGTCACGTATTGCGCGACGATGTGCTGGTGGTTGTTATGCCCAGGCCGGAGGATCTAAATGATGCGGCAGCGATCCCCGGGGTGATTCTGCCGACACCGTTGCCACCCCGGCGACGGTAATGCGACAGCGTGGAGTTGCATTTGACTTGTAGCCGAAGTTGCAAAACTTCGGGTGTTTCGTGCTGTGTCCCGGCCCGAATTCCTGGAATCCGGCTACCTTGTGCTTAAGTTCTGGTTGGACAGCGCAAGTTTCTCGTTTAACCGTGCTAGCGGCCCAGGGCCAATCCGTCTTGGATTGGGATCGGGCGATCAGTAGACTCCTGCCCCCACCAGCACGAGGCTGGATTGCACGTTCTGCCCTGCAGACTGCGGCCGTACTCCAACATCCCTGTCTGATTCTCACGAAAGATCCATGCGTTATCGACTCCTTTCCGTCTTTTCCGTCTTGATTGCCGTCGCCGCCATTGTGTCTTGTTGCACCTCAACGGCTCTCGCCCAGGAAGAAGGCGGAAGCACGGGTGACGTCCTGGCGGCCCATTCCCATGAAGCGGCCACGTCATTGCTGGAAACCGTGAAACGCGCTGTCGCAGGCGACACAGAAGCCATGCAGACGCTGGCCAGCCAGATTGTGATCCCGGCCGTGATCGCCATCGGCGTGTTTTTGCTGGGTTACTTTGTGGCCTCGTTTATCGGCCGCGTCATCGGTGGACAGGTGGCTCGCAGGGTTGATGTCACGTTTGGCAAATTCCTTGGCAAGATGATCAAGAATGGATTGATGATCATGTTGCTGCTGGGAGTACTGGGGTACTTTGGTGTCGATGTGACCAGCTTTGCGGCGATCATAGCGGCACTCGGCTTTGCCGTCGGTATGGCGTTGCAGGGGACTCTGTCGAATTTTGCTGCCGGCATCATGTTGATGGTGTTTCGGCCGTTCAAGGTCGGTGACTACATTCAGCTGGGTTCCGAAGAAGGCTGGGTCGAGGAGATCGATATGTTTACGACACGCATCAATAACCTGGACAACGTGCACCTGATCGTGCCCAACGGCCAGATTTTCGGCTCGACGATCACTAATTTTTCACACAACGAATTTCGTCGCGTGGAAGTCGCGGTGGGTGTCGAGTACGCAGCGGATGTCGATCGGTCACGGGCGGTATTGGAAGCGGCCATATCCGAGATTCCGGGTGCCGTTGCCGAGCCGGCGCCCCAGGTGGTCATGGCCGAACTGGCCGACTCCAGCGTGAACTGGCTGGTGCGTGCCTGGTGCGAGCAGGAAGATTACTGGGCCGTCAGGGAATTGCTGACGGTGGCCGCCAAGAAGGGTCTGGACCTCAACGGCATCGGCATTCCGTTTCCCCAAGTGCAAATGCACCTGCCACCTGCCAGCGATGCGACGGCCCTTAAACGGGCGGCCTAAGAGTTGTTTCAAAACCAGTTTCCTGCGGTAGCTCGGTCTCTCAGAGACCGAGAAAACAGAGCAAAACGAGTCCCGGCGCGCCGGGACTCGCCTGCCGTTTTGAAACCACCTCTAGCCAGGCAGGCTCTGGACTTTCACAGGAACAACGCAGGTCCGTCTGTCCCGGTCGGACAAATGCGGGCGCAGCATGACTGAGAGTCCGGAGCAGGCCCACCTGAAGATTGCCGGGCAGAGCCTGGGCCGCCGCTGCTCGCCGCCTGGCTGGTGGTACAGTGATCTGTGTCGTTAACAACCGTGACGCGTCCATGCCGATGCATTTTTGTCTGGTCGACACTGACGATTACAATTGCAAAAAAAGTTTTTCGATCTTCGCTGAATTCCGGCATAGGTAATCGAGCCATGAAACCGTTTCACGGAATGACGGTATACCTGTTATTGAGCGGTGTCGCGCTGATTCCAAACGGGTGTGAAACCCCGGCCGTTAGCAAGCAGGCTGTCAGAGAGACTCCTGCCGTTGCCGACGACTGGGTCACGGTCATCCCCGCTGATATCGGTCTGGAATTTGACTTGCCCGTGAATCCCCAAGTCAGTGTTCAGCGCGAAGCGTTCGTGTGCAATCTGATGCAGGATCGCGATATGTTTATCGTCCATGGCGATTTTCATGGCGAAGCAGAGGCGGCTGCCTACCTGGCGTCATCGCGGGAACTCGTCGGCCAAAAATTGCCCCGCGTGGAAATCGAGGATGTCAGGTTGCTGGTCACGACGGATTTGAATATCGCATCCCGCAAAGCGCCGACTGGCAAATCGTTCGATTTCTGATGATCGACGGCTGGACGTTCGAGATCACGGTGTATGTCCTTGGGAAAGATGGGACCGCGGTGAGTCGCCAGTTTCTTGACTCGTTTCGGGTGACTCGCGAGTTGCGGCAAGTCGAATTGTTGGTCGACGTGCCCCAACCGTGAGGCAACGCACTTCCTGCAGAGACCCGCTCTCTACGGCACGCCGTTCGGTTTTCGGTCCTGTTCCGGCAGCTATCGGTCGCGAGACGGCGGCCGACGAATGCCGGCAACGCAGGCGTGAGTTGGAGACCAGCAAATTTCCTGAAAGGTCCTGCCGGCTGGAGACATTTCCGTCCTAACGACCCTGCCGGGCCTGTCCACAGGCCCACCGAGGGGGCCCCCTGGGGGCCGGAACCAATCCCACTTCCCGACGAACGGGTGGCCGTCGGTTACTCCCACACCGCGGCTGTCCCTGTTCACCACACACCGTCCCCGTTCACCACACATCTTGTATCAACGTATTAATACATATACAATGGGCTCGCGGCCAGCGATCGTCACGCGAATGAGCCGGCACCCCCGGCCCCCGGCGAGGGCATGGCCGCATCCCAGGCTGACAAACCAATCAATGTGAACTGCCCGTCAATCCGTGAGGGCCCTGCATGAAGAATCGCAATCCCCAACTCAAACCCGGCCGCAGGGATTACCGCCGCTTTTACGAAGCCGTCGCGGCAGTTCGCTCGCCCGATGAATGCCAACACTTCCTGCGCGACCTGTGCACACCCGCTGAACTGGAAGCCATGGTCGATCGCTGGCGAGCCGTCGAGTTGCTCAAGTCCGGGTACACTTACCGGGAAATCAGTCAGCGGACCGGTATCAGCGTGACTACGGTGGGCCGAGTAGCCCGACATATCGACATGGGCCACGGCGGTTACGAAACTGTCTACAAGCGAATCAGGGACAAACGCAAATGAGACTGAAAATAGCCATTCAGAAATCGGGCCGCTTGTCCGAAGACTCGCTGGACCTGCTGCAAAAATGCGGCATCACGTTTGCGCAAAGCAAGAACAAGCTGTTTTGTTACGGACGTTCATTGCCCCTGGATCTGTTGTGTGTCCGCGATGACGACATACCGCAAATGCTGCAGGAGAACGTGTGCCAGCTGGCTATCGTCGGCCAGAACGCAGTGCGCGAGTTTGAATTCGCCAATGGACAGCAATCCAGACTCCAGCAACTGCGGGAGCTCAACTATTGTCATTGCCGTTTTTCGCTGGCCGTACCAGAGACTTTCGATTATCAAGGGCCGCAATCACTGGCCGGCATGCGGATCGCCACCAGCTATCCCGCCACCCTGCAGAATTATCTGGATCGCAAGGGCATCAAGGCCAAGCCCGTCAAGCTGGCCGGCTCGGTGGAGATCGCTCCCCAGCTGGGCACCGCCGACTTTATTGCCGACATCGTCTCCACCGGCTCGACGCTCAAGGCCAACCACTTGCGTGAGGTGGAAACGATTACCGAAATCCAGGCGGCCCTGTACCGCAACGCGGCGACGTTCAGCGACGATGCCGAAGCGCTGATCGACAAGTTGCTCAAGCGTATCGACGGCGTGCAGCAGGCGGCCGAGAGCAAATACGTCATGCTGCACGCACCCCGCGAGTCCGTCCACACGATCGCCGAACTGTTGCCCGGTGCTGAATCGCCCACCGTCTTGCCGCTGGAAGGCGACGACGACAAGGTCGCGGTGCACGCGGTTTGTCGCGAAGCGGTGTTTTGGGATCACATCGAGGAATTGCGGGACGCCGGTGCCAGTGCCGTGCTGGTGTTGCCAATCGAGAAAATGCTGGGCTAGGGAAATACAATGCAAATCCTCACATGGAATCAGCTCGACGAGCGGCAACGCAGCGAGGCACTGTCGCGCGCTCCGGCCAATCAGTCACCGGAAACGCGCGACGTCGTCGCCGGCATTATTGACCAGGTGCGAACCCGTGGTGATGACGCCATTCGCGAACTGACTGCCCGATTTGACCAGGTGGAACTGAATGACCTGCGGGTTTGCGAAACGGAACTGGATTCGGCGATTTCGCAACTTCCGGGACCCGTGCGTCGGTCCATCGAGGCGGCTTACGAAAACATCAAGGTGTTTCACCACGCCTGCCAGCCGCAAGACACGAGCGTGGATACGGTGGATGGCGTACGCTGTTCGGCTCGTTACGTCGGGATACAACGAGTTGGATTGTATGCGCCTGGTGGCCGGACTCCCCTGCCCTCGTCGGTGCTGATGATGGGAGTGCCCGCGCAGCTGGCTGGCTGCCACGAGTTGATTCTTTGTACGTCGCCCGGTCCGGATGGCAACGTTGATCCGGCCATTGCCTTTGCCGCGCAGCTGTGTGGCATCCATGTCATCTGCAAAATCGGCGGGGCCCAGGCGATTGCTGCCATGGCGCTGGGTACTGACTCAGTACCGGCTTGCAACAAATTGTTCGGACCCGGCAGTATCTGGGTAACTGAAGCCAAGCGTCAAATTGCGGCCAGTGACCTGGCGGTGACCATCGACATGCCTGCTGGACCTTCCGAAGTGCTGGTGATTGCCGATGCCCAGGCCGACGAGCAATTCGTGGCCGCCGATTTGATCGCCCAGATCGAACACGGCGCCGACTCCCAGGCCATTCTCGTTACCGACAGTCCCGGATTTGCGGAACAAACGCTGGCGGCAGTCGCCGAGCAGGCGGCACTTTTGTCGCGACGTGAACTCATCGAAGCGTCTCTTGAATTCTCGCGTATCATCATTGCCGAGGATATGCAGCAAGCGGTGGAGATCGCCAATCGTTACGCCGCAGAGCATCTGATTATTCAGACGGACAATGCCGACGATCTTCTGGAACACGTCACCGCGGCCGGAAGTGTATTCATTGGTCCGTGGACACCGGAAGTGCTGGGCGACTATTGCAGCGGCACCAATCATGTGCTGCCCACTTGCGGTTTTGCCCGCTCGGTAAACGGTTTGTCAGTGGTCGATTTCATGAAGCGGATAACGGTACAGCAGGCGACACCGCAGGGTTTGGAAAACCTGGCCGATACGGCACGTACGCTGGCCGAATGGGAAGGTCTGACCGCCCATGCGCACGCGGTGGAAATTCGTCAAAAAGCCTTGGCGCGGAGGGTCGGCTCATGAGTATCCGAAAAATAGCCCGCGCCGATTTGTGGGGCAGTCGCGGTTATCCCGGCAGTGGCGGCGACCGCAACGAATTCGTGCGTCTGAATTGCAACGAAAACCCCTGGCCGCCCCAACGCGCCAGCGACCCGTTGATCAATCGCTACCCGGAAAAACAACCGGGACAACTCGTTGAACGTTTGGCCGGTTTGTATGGCGTTGCGCCGACCAGCCTGATCATCACACGCGGCGCCGATGACGGGATCGACGCCATCATCCGAGGCTTCTGTTCGCCCGGTGTGGATGCCATTGCCCAGTGTCCGCCAGCGTTTGTCATGTACCGTTTTTTTGCAAAGTTGCATGGTGCCGCGATTCACGACGTCCCGCTGGATCCGGCGGATGGCTTTTCCGTGGATTTTGAGGGCCTTGCCCAGGCTGCCGGCCAGGGCGCCAAGGTCTTGTTTCTGTGTTCCCCCAACAATCCGACCGGTTCTTCCGTCGATCAGGAAAAGATTCTGGAGTTGTGTCAGCGTGTTGCCGAGCGGGCGGTGGTCGTGATCGATGAGGCCTATATTGAGTTCTCGGAACAGCCGAGCCTGTCGCGGCACGTGTCTGACGTGGGGAATCTGATCGTGCTGAGGACGTTGTCCAAGGCATGGTCGCTGGCCGGAGCGCGTTTGGGCGTGATTGTTGCCAGTGAGGAAATCGTCTCGTTTCTGCACGCTACGATTTCACCCTATCCGCTTTCCCGCTCCGCGACACAGGCGGGTCTGGATGCGACTGCCAGGGAATGCATGGCCACCGCCGCGGACCGCATTGAATCGATCAAGAGCCAGCGACAGTCACTGGCCGAATCGCTGCAACAAGTGGACTGGATCGAGACCGTTTATCCCAGCGAGGCCAATTTTTTGCTCGTCAAGGTTCCCGATGCGGCGGCCTTGATCGAGTTTGCCCTGGCCAACGGATTTTTACTGCGTAACCAATCGGCCCAGCCGGGACTGGCAAACCACGTGCGTATTTCAGTCGGCACCGCCGATGAAATGCAGCGGCTGGTCGAGCTGTTCAGTAACTGCGAGGTGCCCACATGAGCCGAAAACGAAAGATTCTGTTCATTGATCGCGACGGCACCCTGATCAGGGAGCCACTGGATGAGCAGATCGACAGTTACGAGAAACTGGAACTGGTCGAAAACGTGATTCCTGCTCTGTTGCGATTGCGTGATGTCGGATTCGAGTTTGTGATGGTTTCCAATCAGGACGGATTGGGCACCGAGCATTTTCCGCAGGAACATTTCGACGGTCCGCACCGTCTGCTGATGAACGTGTTGAATTCCCAGGGCATCGAGTTCGCCGACGTGCTGATCGATCCTTCAAGGCCTGAAGAGAATTCTCCCAATCGCAAACCGGGGATTGGCCTGGTGCTGAATTACCTGAAATCGGGCGAACTGGACCTGGCCAACAGCTGCGTGATTGGTGACCGGGATGCCGATATGCAGTTGGCCGAGAACATGGGTATCGCCGGAATCCGTTTTGGCAATCCAGGGCCGGACTGGCTGGAAGTCAGTCAGCAAATCATCGGCCGTCCGCGTTCGGCAGATGTCGAGCGCAATACCAACGAAACAAAGATCTGCGTGCATGTCGATCTGGATGGCACCAGCAGCGGGGAGGATCGCATCGCGACCGGCATAGGGTTCTTTGATCACATGCTGGAGCAACTGGCTCGCCACGGCGGATTTGCCATGCAGCTGGAATGCCAGGGCGACCTGCACATCGATCCGCATCACACCATCGAGGATGTGGGGCTGGCTATCGGGCAGGCACTGGACCGGGCGCTGGGCGATCGTCGGGGCATTGGTCGCTACGGATTTCTATTGGCCATGGACGAAGCCCAGGCGAACGTAGCGATTGATCTGTCAGGCCGCCCGGTTTTCGTGCAGCGCGGAGAATTCACGACGGACCGGGTCGGCGATTTCCCTACCGAAATGGTCAGTCATTTTTTTCAATCGTTGTCGCAAACGTTGCGGGCCGCCATCCACATCGAATTTCGGGGAGAAAACAATCACCACATGATTGAGGGCATCTTCAAGGGTGTGGGCCGCGCGTTGCGGCCAGCGTTGGCCCGCGTCGGCAGCGATCTGCCATCGACCAAGGGGGTGCTGTGACATGGCCGCGAATCAGCTTTCGGTTGCTATCATCAACAGCGGCGGAGCCAACATCAACTCGGTCGTGTTTGCGCTGGAAAGACTGGGTATCGAGCCGGTGTTCACGGCCGACCGGGACCAGATCCGCCACGCTTCGCATGTGGTGTTGCCCGGAGTCGGTTCAGCGGCCGCCGCCATGGATCAGTTGCAACAATCCGGACTGGTCGAATTGATTCCCGATCTGACTCAGCCAGTGATCGGGATTTGTCTGGGCATGCAACTGTTGTTTGAGTCTTCGGCCGAAGGCGATGTTCCGTGTCTGGGCATCATTCCGGCGCGTATCGAAGCGCTGCCGGTTGAGGCGGGCCTGACGATTCCCCATATGGGATGGAACCGCAACGCTCTGGTTAATCAGCACGCGATATTGTCCGATATCGAAGACGGCTTTTACGCATATTTTGTACACAGTTACGCCGCCCCGATGGGTCCGTGGACGGTTGCCCGCAGTCGGCATGGCAGGGAATTCTCTTCGATCGTCAGCCACAGAAATTTTGTGGGCATTCAATTTCACCCCGAACGCTCGGCCACGGTCGGTCAACAACTGCTCAGCAATTTTCTGCGACTGCAATCGGAGGTGGGCGTATGAACGGGAATGCTGGTTCGGTTACCGATTTGGCGCGCCGCATCATTCCCTGTCTCGACGTGCGGGACGGCAAGGTGGTCAAGGGTGTCAAGTTTCGTGAACATCGCATTGTTGGCGATATCGTGGACTTGAGTATGCGGTACCGCGACCAGGGAGCGGACGAGCTGGTGCTGTACGACATCACTGCCAGCCCCGAGGCCCGCATGGTGGATGTTTCGTGGGTCGAACGCATCGCGCGAGTGATTGACATTCCGTTTTGCGTGGCCGGTGGCATCCGCAGTGTGGAAGCGGCTCGTCGGGTCTTGAACAGCGGAGCGGACAAGATCTCCATCAATTCGCCAGCAATCGAGAACCCGGCGCTAATTGGCGAACTGGCAAAGCAATTTGGCAGCCAGTGCGTCGTCGTGGGTATCGACAGTCTGCAACTCGATGGTGACTACTTCGTCAAGAAACTGACGGGCGATCCCGACAAAACGCAAGACGCCGGATTGGGAACGCTGGAGTGGGTCAGGCGAGTGCAGGAACTGGGCGCCGGCGAAATCGTGCTGAATTGCATGAATCAGGATGGCGTGCGGCGGGGATACGATGTGCAGCAACTGAGGCTGGTGCGTGAAGTATGCCGGGTGCCGTTGATCGCGTCGGGTGGCGCGGGTGCGCCGGAACACTTCGCCAGCGTTTTTGCAGAAGCGCAGGTCGACGGAGCACTTGCGGCTTCCGTATTTCACGAAGCGATGATTGCCATTCCCGATCTTAAGCAGTATCTCCGTCAGCAAAACATTGCGGTACGACCATGAATGAAACCATCAGCCAGCCGTTCGATGCCAATCAGATTGACTGGGGCAAGTCCGCGGACGAACTCGTTCCGGCAATCGTGCAGGACGCCGCCACGGGCGCCGTGCTGATGCTGGCCTGGATGAATCGTGAAGCACTGGACAAGACCATGACCGGCGGTCGCGTCACATTTTTTAGCCGATCACGCGGAGAAATCTGGACAAAGGGCGAAACGTCAGGCAACTTTCTCGAGTTTGAATCCATCGCAGTCGATTGCGATGGCGATACGTTGCTGGTACAGGCCCGGCCAACGGGCTCCGTTTGTCACACCGGAACGGAGACGTGTTTCGGTGCGCGTCGCGAAACGCCGCTGGCATTTCTGGCTCAATTACAGCAGATCATTGAAGAGCGGCGCGTGGCTGATCCCGACAGCAGCTATACCGCCAGTCTGTTACAGGGCCCGCTGCATCGTGCAGCGCAAAAAGTCGGCGAGGAGGCCGTGGAGACCATTTTGGCAGCCACCAGTCGGACAGAAGATGACTTGATCGATGAGTCAGCCGATTTGCTGTATCACTTGATGGTGTTGCTGGCCAAACAGAACGTCGGTTTGCATACCATTGTCGATCGTTTGGCGGAGCGACACAAGAAATAACGTGGTTGTTCGCAGGCGTGCGAGTCTACGAACAATCCAGGCCAAGATGCCGGCGTGCGAGGCCATTCGCACGCCACCGCCGGATTCATCGTGCTATGATTTCTTGTTACTGCTGTAAAGAGCGAGGGTCTCGCTCTTCTACATCCACATTGACTAACGCAAAAAATCCAGATTTTCTGCCAACCCCTGTTTACGCACGCCGAAGAATTCGTAATATTCATCGTCATGAACATCGCATCCAAACAAGCCGACAAGAAACGCAAACGTTTTACAGCGTTTTAGGTCTGGCTGCGGTCGTTTTCAAGCAAAATAAACAACCAACCCTGCCAGACGGCAGGGTTTTTTTTGTGGAACAGGAAGCTTACAGGAATCAATCACGTGAATCTGACCAGCAAGTGCAAACAGCTGAAGGTCAAGAAATGCCGCGGAATCCCGTTGGTCTGAGCGTGATATGCATTAAAGAAATCACTGGGGCCTGCGGGAAAACTCGCAGGCTTTTTTTTTGAATTTGCCCCATGGTTTGACAAAGGAACGTCTCACATGTCACAAGTAGCAACCAATCAATGTTGTCTCGAATGCGAAGCAACTCTGGATGTACCCACGGACTGCGTGATTGGCGAAATCGTGCCTTGCGCCGAATGCGGAACCGAAATGGAAGTTGCCACGCTGCATCCGCTGACGCTGGATCTGGCTCCCGAAATCGAAGAGGACTGGGGCGAGTAGACGTCCCCGTCCTGTCGCCCGGCCATGGACCCTGACCTGGACAAACCTGCTGCGCGTGCGGCCATCACGCGCAGCAGTTTCAGGGCGGTCCAAAGTCTCACGACTTTGGCTACAGACATCGCGGCTACGGACATCGGGTTTGCTGCATCGAGCGCAGCGAATCTCGTGAGAGATTCGACGGTGCCCGCCGCGCGATCGCTCCGCCAAAGGCCTCTTTGAAAAGGTGGGGAATTCCCGTCTACAGTTTGGCGAACGCGTCGAGAGCCTGTTCAATATGGGCATCGGTCAATGCGGCACTGACCTGCACCCGCAAGCGGGCTTCACCACGGGGCACCACGGGGAATCCGAATCCGATCACCATCACGCCCATCTCGAACAGTTTGGCTGATTTCTTGATCGCTTCGGCTTCGTCCCCGATCATGATCGGAATAATGGCGGTTGGTGATGGCGTGCAGTCGAATCCGCGTTCGGCCAGACCTTCACGGAATCTTTTGACATTGGCGTGCAGCCGGGCCACGATGCCGGGATCGTTGTCCAGTACGTCAATGGCCTTGCCCGCGCTGTAGGCGACGGTGGCGGGCAGTGCATTGGAGAACAAACTTGGTCGCGCGCGTTGCTCCAGCATTGAAATTGCATTTTGCGAAGCCGCCACATAGCCGCCGGCGCCGCCGCCAAGGGCCTTGCCCAGCGTTCCGGTGAACACGTCCACACTGCTGCCTTCCATGCCAAAGTGTTCGTGCGTACCGCGACCGGTCTTGCCCAGTACACCGACACCGTGCGAGTCATCGACGATGAGCATGGCGTTGTATTGCTGACACAGCTGGTGCATTTCCGGAAGTTTGGCGACGTCGCCCTCCATGCTGAACACGCCATCGGTGATGACCCAGCGTACCGGATGAGATGCGGTTTCCTTGAGCAACTCTTCAAGCTGTTCCATGTTGCTGTGCCTGTAGATCTTTTTCGTCACAGCCTTGTTCATCAGTCGCATGCCATCGATGATGCTGGCGTGATTGAGTTCATCCGAGAGGATGGCGTCGGCCGGATCGACGAGCGTGGGAAAGACCGCTTCGTTGGCATTCCAGCAGCTGACATACGTCAAAGCCGATTCAGTGCCAAGGAATTTGGCAATTTTCGCTTCCAGATCGCGGTGGCATTTCAGCGTGCCGCAAATGAAACGCACCGAAGCCGTCCCGGCTCCGTAATCGCGAATTCCCTGAATCCCCGCTTCCATGACTTCGGGGTGATCGGCCAGGCCGAGGTAGTTGTTGCTGCACAGCACGAGCACCTGGCCCTTGCCTTCGATTTCCACGACGGGCCGCATGGGCGACGTGATGTTGTAGAACGGTTTGAGCTGGCCCGATTGGGTCAGTGAATCGATGATCTCGGCCGCGCGGGCCTCGAATGCCTGATTGGACACAAGAGATGCCATTTAATCCTCCGCAATCGGAAACAGCCTAACTGCCAATGTTCAGAACGACCTTGATCGCTTCGCCAGATTGCATCATGCGAATACCGTCTTCGAAGTTTTCCATGTCGATCACGTGGGTGATGATTGGATCCAGTTGCAGACGACCGCTCAGCAAAAAGGCTTCCATCTGATACCAGGTTTCAAAGATTCGGCGGCCGATGATGCCATGAACCGTCGCGCCCTTGAAGATGATTTGCGACGACAAATCGATTTCCATGGGCTTGCCGGGAATGCCCAGCAGTCCAGCGGTGCCGCCGCCGGCCAGTGCCGTAAGACCATCGCGAATCGCCTGGGGATTGCCGCTCATTTCCAGCAGCACGTCGGGTCCAGGACCGTCGGTGAGTTGCCGGATTTCGGGAATCCAGTCGCTGCGGGCATCGAACACGTGATCGGCACCGATTTGTCTGGCGACGCCGAGTCGTTTTTCGTCGATATCGGTGGCATAGATCTTGCTGGCTCCGGCGGCGCGGGCCACGGTGACGGCCATCAGTCCGATGATGCCGACACCGGTAACCAGTACATTCCTGCCGCTGACGCCGGCCGTCATCACGGTGTGCACAGCGTTACCCAGCGGATCAAATACGGCGGCCACCTTGTCGGGAATATCCGGGTGCACCGGCCACACGTTGTTTTCCGGCAGCGCCATGTAGCGAGCAAAGCACCCGTCGCGATCGATGCCAATGATCTGACATTGCTCGCAAATATGGGCATTCCCTGTGCGGCAGGGTCGACAGTTGCCGCAATAGATATGGCCTTCGCCGCTGACACGATCGCCGATGCGGAACCTTGTGACCTCGTCACCGAGCGCCACGATACGGCCAGCGAATTCATGTCCGGTTGTGATTCCCACCGCGACCCGCTGCTGGCTCCACTGGTCCCATTTGTAGATATGCAGATCGGTGCCGCAAATGCCGGCGTGAGTGATTTCAACTAGTACATCGTTGGGACCATATTCGGGAACCGGTACTTCCCCGGTCAGCCACAATCCGGGCTCACTGCGCAACTTCTTGATGGTGCGCATAGTGGTCGCGGTTGTCATTGCCATAAGCGTATTCAACAACACGGCGAAGCGTGCCGGTGATTAGGTAAAAACACGTGCTCGACAGAAACGTATGTTACGTCAGAACCGCGCTATTTTCAATTACACGGGCAGCGGACCTGGCGACGGCCGGGTCGGGAGCAACGGGATTTTGCGTTACAACTGGGTTCGCTCGACCCATTTGGTATCGACCTTGCCCTCGACAAAGTCCTTGTGTTGCAGGACCTTGATCTGGAATTCGGCGGTGGTGGGAATTCCCTTGATTCGCAATTCGCTGAGACAACGGATCATTGTGGCGATGGCCTTGTCCCGGGTTTGATGGTGCACGATCAGCTTGCCGATCATGGAATCGTAGTAGGGCGGCACGTCGTAACCGGCGTGGACATGCGTATCGAACCGCACTCCGAGTCCTCCGGGAATATATATCTGTTCGACGCGACCAGCCGCCGGCATGAAGTTGCGTGACGCGTCTTCGGCATTGATACGACATTCAATGGAATGCCCGTTGCAGGGAATGTCGCGTTGTTTGAAGGCCAGTTTTTCGCCTGATGCCAACCGAATCTGTTGTTCAATCAGGTCGATGCCGGTAACCATTTCTGAAACCGGATGTTCGACCTGTATCCGCGCATTGACTTCGATGAAAAAGAAGTTGTTGTCCTTGTCGACGATAAACTCGACGGTGGCGGCGTTCTGATAATCGGCGTTTTGAACCATGCGGACAGCGGCATCGCAGATCGACTTGCGCACATTTTTTGGCAGGGTCGGTGCCGGACTTTCCTCGATCAGCTTTTGGTGGCGACGCTGGGTCGAGCAGTCGCGTTCCCACAGGTGAATTACGTTGCCGTGATTGTCGGCCAGCACCTGGACTTCGACGTGACGCGGCAGTTCCACATACTTCTCGATGTACACGGCCGGGTTGCCAAAGGCTGCCTGGGCTTCGGTGGTGGCCTGTTGAAAGGCGACCTTGAGTGCCAGATCGTTTCCGGCCACCCGCATGCCCTTGCCGCCGCCACCTGCGGTGGCCTTGATGAGCACCGGATAACCGATGTTCTGAGCTACTTCCATAGCTTCGTTTTCATTTTCAATTAGTCCCTCGCTACCGGGCACAACCGGGACCTTGGCGGCACGCGCCATATTGCGGGCCGTGTTTTTGTCGCCGAGTTTCTGCATGGCATCGGGCGTGGGACCGATAAAGTCGATGTTGCAATCGCGGCAGACTTCGTTGAAGTGGGCGTTTTCGGCGAGGAATCCATAGCCAGGATGAACGGCTTCCACATTGCCGATTTCGGCAGCGCTGATGATTTGATCAATCTTCAGGTAACTGTCAGCCGATCTGGGGCCGCCGACACAGTAGGTTTCGTCCGCCATTTCCAGATAGGCGGCACCCCGATCGGCTTCGCTGAATACGACAACGGTCTCGACGCCGAGGTCACGGCAGGTGCGCATGATGCGAAGGGCGATCTCTCCGCGGTTGGCGATCAGGATACGGTTGTACATCGAATGGCAAAACTCGCTGGGTGATTTTCGCGTCGTTTGCGGGTGGCTCGCCAGGGACTAGCCAGGAATGACCTTGAACAGCTGCTTGCCGACGTCGACGGGCTCTTCATTCTTGGCGACAACGGAAGCGATCTTGCCGGAAACCCCGGCCGGGATTTCGTTGAACATTTTCATGGCTTCCACCATGCAAACAATGGTGTCCGGGTCCACATGGTCACCGACCTTGACGAAAGGCGGTGCATCGGGCTTGGGTGACGTATAAAACGTGCCCACCATGGGGCTGGTGATGAAGGTGGCATCGTCGTCGGCCGGGGGTGCTGCCGCGGCCGTTTCACCAGCCGTCACGGCGGGATTGCTGACAGCCGGCAGGGACGGCATGACCAGTCCGGGTTCCTGGCCGCGTCGAACACGTATGCGATTGGAGGACTGTCGCAAGTCGACTTCCGACAGGTCGTGTTCCTTCATTAGCTCGACGAGTTCGCGGAGTCGTTCGACGTCGAAGACTTCGCTGTCACCGGATTCCGCGTGGGATTTGTCTGACATCAATCACTCCGGGAAAGGTAAAAAAGGCGAAACGTTCATTTCGCCTTTGGAGTCGTATTCAGGTTGTCAGATCAACGCATGTCGACCACACATTGATCGAGCTCTTTCGGCACGCTGGTCAACACCTCGCAACCAGCGGGCGTTACCAGCACGTCGTCCTCGATTCGGACGCCACCCCAATCGGGTAAATATATGCCCGGTTCGATGGTGATCACCATACCGGTTTGCAAAACTCCGCTGGCCGATGGCGAAATAAACGGAGTTTCGTGGATTTGCAGGCCAAATCCGTGCCCCAGGCCGTGTCCGAATTTCCGCCCAAAGCCCCCGTTTTCGATGACTTGACGCGCCGCCCGATCAACCTTGACCAGCGAAGCGCCGTTTCGCACCTGTCTGATCGCGGCCAGCTGCGCACGCAGCACCAGGTCATACACACGCCGAAGTTTGGCGGAGATTTTACCGGTGACCAAAATACGGGTCAAGTCGCTGGCGTACCCTCCGTACTGTGCGCCCCAGTCGATCAGCGTAAATGCGGACTGGTCAATCCGACGCTGTGAAGGCTGGCCGTGCGGTAACGCTCCCCTGGGACCCACTCCCACAATCGGATCAAAGGCGCAACGGGTGCCACCGAACGCTCGAATCTGGTGCTCAAGATTATGCGCGATCTGCAATTCGGTCTGCGCGGGAGTCAATTGCGCCCGGATAACCTGAAAGGCCCGCTCGGCAATGCCAATCGATTTTCTGATCGTCGCAACTTCCGATTTGTCCTTGATCGCCCGCAGTT
>CAMYKF010000293.1 GCA_947258905.1 uncultured Pirellulaceae bacterium
ATCTTCGAAACGGAATACCTCGCCCGTTTCCAGTACCTTTCGGTCGACTTCCACGAACCGGCCTGCAATTTCCTCCGGCCACAGGTCGAAGTCGGTTTTGCCCAGCCAGGACCCGCCTGGAATTCCGATCTTTTTTCGATACGGCTCGCTGATATAGACATGCCGCCCCTCGGCATCCTTCATCCAGGAAACAGCCGGACTGTTGTCCAGAAACACGCGCAAACGACTCTCGATCTTCAGCGCGGCGATATCCGGCTGTTCAACCGGATGTTCATCCGGCTGCCGTGAGTTGTCGTGGGAATCGGTCATGGGCAATGGTTCAATTCGCCAGTCGGTCAGGGCTGCCTGAGCAGCCGGTTTGAATCGACCCGCGAAATTGAAATGGGGCTTTCTGACAGTTCTGACAGAATACCCCGGATTCATTTTTTTGGCACTACGTTTGAATCGTTCTGACAAAAAATATTCGAGGAGCACGCCCGGCCCGATCGGTCCCGACAGGGCCTTGTGCCCGGGGAAATCGACTCGTCACAACGCAACCTGGCGTTGGTTTTCCGGAGCAATCAATGTTAATCTGGCATGACGTTTGCGAAACTGCAGGCCAGTCTGTTGCCCACTTGGCTGAATTCCATAAAACGCATGAACGACCAGGTTGACATTGATTGCGCAGGCTTGACCGACATCGGTCGCCACCGGGATTCCAATCAGGACCAGTACCTGATTGCCGATCTGCACAAGAACATGCACGTGTTGTCCTCCAGCATCGCGCTGGACGACCAGCAAGTGTTTGGCGAGAGCATGGGCAAGCTGTTGTTCGTGGCCGATGGCATGGGGGGTATGAATGCCGGGGATGTGGCCAGCAAGCTGGCGATCGCCGCGACCATGCGGTTTCTGCTCAACTCCATGCATTGGCTGTTTGATCCCCGCCAGCCCGAGATCGAACAATTCGTGGGAGACCTCAAGGCAGCCGCCGAGTTCAGCCACGGCATCGTGCGCAAGGATGCCGAAAACGTGCCGCACCATCAGGGAATGGGATCGACCCTGACGCTCGCCTGTATCATTTGGCCCATGTTGTATGTGTTGCACGTCGGCGACAGCCGCTGTTACGTGATGCACAAAAACAGTCTCGTCTTGTTGACGAGGGACCAGACTTTTGCGCAATACCTGTTTGACAGCGGAGCGATCTCCGAAGATGAATTCGCCAAATCGCCGCTGAATAATGTCCTCGTCAGTGCCATTGGCGGTTCGGACGAGCCCACAGCGGCGGTCTACCAGCAACCACTGGATGACGTCGACCGGTTGCTGCTTTGTTCGGACGGCGTTTCCGAACACTGGTCGGACGAGGAACTGGAGACGCTATTGCGTTCGGACAGGGATTCCAGCGAAATCTGCCGCGAAATTGTAGACGTGGCCAACCAGCGCGGTGGACTCGACAACATCACTGTCGTGACGGCCCGGTTCATTCCCAGGTAGTTTGCTCCGCGGCCCGGGACGGCTGGCGGCCGTGCGGACCAGCACGTCTGGTCACGGATCAGGCGCGCGGAAGCCCCCCGCAAGACCGGTTTTTCCGACAACCACCCGTCTTGCCGGCACTGGCATCATACTTGCTGCTGAGAACATCGTGAGAAGGCAACTTCCCACAAGCGTCCACGCCCTGCCTGGCCTGCGGCACCTTTCGTCGTTGTCCGGGTAATGCAACGGCGAGTTACGACACTGGCAGTGTTTAACAATCGCGGGCGGGCAGGGCATTGGACGAACTTTCGCTGCGCACCGCCCCTTTTCTCGCGCAGCCCCTGTTGCGTGGGCTTCTAATACCGATCCTCTGTGCCCCATAATCGCTGCAGCACACCAGCTGGATTTCTATCATCGCGGTACGCTCATGCCCAATCCCGGATTTCTTGGTATCGATGCCGGCACTCAGGGTCTGTCGGTGGTATTCACCGATTCAAAACTCAACGTGCTGGCCATTGGCGAAGGCAGCTACGACATGCTGCCCGGTCTGGCGGACGGATGTTATGAGCAATCGCCCGCCGACTGGGAACAGGCACTTGCCGAAGCCATGCGTGAATTGCACCAGAAGCTGGCTACCGAAAACATCGAACCGCTGGTTCAGTCCATTGGCATCTCCGGGCAAATGCATGGCGAAGTTCTCGCCGATTCCGCAGGCCAGTCGCTGGGCCCGGTGCGCTTGTGGTGTGACAGTCGAAACCAGGCCGAAGGCGAGGAATTGACCACGCGGTTTGGCGTCAAGATGCCCAAGCGGATTACGACTGCGCGATGGTTGTGGACCATTCGCCACCAGCCCGACAAAGCCGCCGCCGCGGCACACGTGACGACACCGGCTGGCTGGTTGGGATACCAGTTGACCGGCCAGTGGACTCTGGGAATCGGCGACGCCGCGGGCATGTTTCCGATTGACCAGCAGACACTCGATTATGACCAGCGATTGCTGGACTCGTTTGATCAAATGGTGTCGGATCATTCCGTTGCTGCCTTGAGTCCACTGTTGCCACAGGTGCGCAAGGCGGGCGAGGATGGCGGCAAGCTGAATTCGCAGGGCGCAAAGTTGCTGGGTTTGCCAGAGGGAATTCCCGTAGCCGCTGCCGAAGGCGACCAGCCTGCTGCGCTGGCCGGATCACTGATTGCCGATGCCGGCATGGTCAGTTGCAGCTTTGGCACGTCCGTGTGCGCCAACTCGGTGGGCGACCGCGCCTTTACCGGCGTCAGCCAGGCCGTTGATCATTTTTGCGCGGCTGATGGCAAACCAATCAACATGGTCTGGTTGCGTAACGGCACCACATTCATGAACACGGTGGTGAACATGTTCGGTGGCGTGCTGCAGTCCGGCCGCCATTCAGGGTTTGATGCCGTCATGCCGCTGGCGTTGCAAGCGCCGCTCGATTGCGGCGGATTGTTGGCCCTGCCATTCATGGACGACGAACCAGGACTCGGTATTTCCCGCGGCGGAACCGCCATGTTGGTCGGATTAAACGATCAAAACGCGACTCCCGGCAACGCCGCGCGGGCAGCGTTGTTGTCAACCATGTTTAACCTGCGTCGCGGTTCCCAGGTTCTTGATGAACAGGGATTTCCACGCACCGAGATCGTGTTGTCAGGTGGCCTGACACGCACCCCCGAGTTCGGCCAGATACTTGCCGATGTATTTCGCACGCCCGTTTCGCTTCTGGAAAGCGCCAGTGAAGGCACGGCATGGGGAGCCGCGCTGCTGGCCGCCTACCGGCACGCGGTGCTGCAAACTGACACTGCGGACTGGTCAGAGTTCCTAAGCCGTTTTCGCGGTTCTGCGCAACAGCGATATGAACCCGACCCGTCAGCCGCAGACGTGTGTGATCAGGTATTCGCCCGTTACACCAACTTGCTCGATGCCAATAAGACACTGAGCGACGGTGTGTCCTGAAGTCGCGGCTGCAGCAGTGCGAAATCGCACGTGCCTGCTGCGCATGAATCCGGGGCGCACAATTGCCCGCATTTTTTAATCGTTGCCTCTCCTGGTCCAAAGATTGCGGCGGTATCAACGAATACTGGTGCACTTCCGTCAACTATCAACCGGAGTATGTCCCGTGGTCAAGTCACTGCTGTTGTTTTCATTGATCGGCCTCAATGTGGGGCGGCACAGACGAATCGGAACGCTGGACCGTCGAAACCCTGCACGAGTTTCTGGATCCTGTTTTTGCCAGTGGAACGGGCTGGCAACGCAACGTGGTGCAACGTCACGTCTATGTTGGATCTCATGGGCAAATCGGCTGGTTCGAGGAAATCTCCGAACGCATTGAAGGCGTGCCGATGCGAACGACCGGCGTAGTACGTCACACCGACGGCCAGTGGAAGATCGTGCAGTACAACACGTCGTTCGCCATTCCCAATGAGATTGTGGCCGACGTCGCCGACTTGATTCGCGAAGCGAAAGGGGCCGGCGACGACGACCAGCCGGGAAACGACAATGACGATGCGCTGAGCGACGAGCAACATCAGCAGGTTCGCGAGTCATTTGACTACGTGTGGCAAAAAGTTCGGGATTCATACTGGGATGAAAATCTGGGCGGCGTCGATTGGGAAGCCGCCCGCGACGAATTGCAACCGCGACTCGAAGCAGCCGAAACCATGGCCGAGGCCCGTCGGGTGCTGGACGAACTGGTTTCGCGGATGAAGGTCTCCCATTTTTCGATCATTCCCAGCGAAGCCTACCGGGAACTGGGCACGGCTGACGAACCGGTCAACCGCCGCGGTGAAACCGGCATCGACGTGCGTATCGTTGGCAACGACGTCGTCGTGGTGGCGGTGCGGCCGGATACTCCGGGGGCCGAGGCCGGCATTCGGCCCGGCTGGATCCTTACCCGGATCAATGAGATCGACATCCCGGCGCGACTGGCCACCGTGCGCGAGGAACTTGCAGATAACCCGCACGCACGAGTCATTCTGGCTTCCGCGGCCAACTCCCGCCTGCGCGGTCCGGTAGGGGAGAGTGTTACGTGTTCGTTTCAGGACGAAAACGATCAAACGGTCGAGCACACCTTGAATCTGATCACCCCGCGAGGCAAGGCGGTTCAGTTCGGACACCTGCCGGAGTTCAGCGTTTGGGTCGAGCAGCGCACACTCGATAATGGCATCGGATATTTCCGGTTCAATGCGTTCATGCATCCGCCGCTGGTCATGGGTCAATTCAATCAGTTCATGACAGACCACATGGACGCGCCCGGCATCATTATCGATGTGCGGGCCAACGGTGGAGGGATGGGTGAGATTGCCGTCGGCATGATCGGCTGGCTGATGCAGGGCGAACGCCAGTCGCTCGGCAAGATTGTATTGCGGAATCAGGAATTGAAGATGATTGCGCGTCCGCGGGCGACGACTTATGACGGAGCCGTCGTCGTGCTGATCGACGAAATGTCGGTGTCGGCCGCCGAGTTCTTTGCCCAGGGAATCAAGCAGGCAACCAACGCACGATTGATTGGCACACGCACCGCCGGTGCCGTGTTGGGAAGCCAGATCGAAAAGCTGCCTAATGGGGATGGCTTTCAATTCGCGGCGGCCAATTTTATCACCGCGGATACCGGCGAAACGCTGGAAGGTATCGGGGTGCCGCCTCACGAAACTGTGGCACCCGACCGCCAGTCGCTGCTGGCCGGCAAGGATCCGGCTATCGAAGCCGCCGTGCAATGGATCAAGAATCAACAAACCAGTCCAACCGATGATGGAGACACAAAATGAAGATAATGAAGATCAACGATGTAAAGTCAATTTGTCGGGTGACAGCCTTGCTGGCAGTCGTCGTCGTCGCGACCGTGGCCGCCTCAACCCTGACGGCTCAGGAACCCGAGTCCGCCGCGCCTCCCAGCGATCTGCCAACCGGCAAACAGGTGATGGACAGATACATCGAGGCCTGCGGTGGCGAGGAGGCCTTCGGCGCCATCAAAAACCGCTACTCGGAATCCACGCTCGAATTTGTGGGACAGGGGATCAAGCTGGAAATCAAAACATGGGCCACCCGCCCCAACCTGATTTACATCCTGATGGAGTCAGACATAACGGGGAAAGTGGAAAAGGGCTGCAATGGCGAAGTGTTCTGGGAATCATCACTGATGTCCGGACCGGTGGTTCACGAAGGAGTGCAACATGTCATGGGTGTTCGCGACTCGACCTTTGAGCGTTTTGTCAACTGGTCGGACATCTACGAGACCGCCGAGTGTGTGGGCATGACCGAAGTCGGTGACCACAACTGTTACGAAGTCGTGCTGACGCCAAAAGAGATCGAAGGTATGGAGGAAGAGGGCGCGTATCATCCGGTCCATTTGTTTGTCGACGATACCGATTGGCTGATCCGGAAAATGAACTCGGCCATCGAAATCCCGGCCGGCACGATCGATGTCGAGGCACTGGCGGGGGATTACCAGGAGGTCGACGGCGTGCTTTTGGCGCACCGTCTGCAAATGAACATGCTGGGACAACAGCGTCTGGTGACGACCGAAAAGACGGAACACAACATCGACATGCCCGAAGACCGGTTCGCCTTGCCGGAGGACGTGCAAAAGCTGGTCGACAAGTGATCATGACGCCCGCGAACAGGCGCTATGTTTTGCGGCGGAATACGGACGGCCCTTGGTCCAGCTTCGCTTCGATCAGTTCCCGGTGGGCCTGACACTGGATGGCCGGACCGCTGCGCGCCGGTTGATCTTCGATTTTCGGAGAATCCGAGCCGGTTCGGCTGCTTTTAAGTGCAAACTGACAAGATCAGCCGGAGCACGTCAAGAATAGGTTCCTGACACCTTCTTCATGCCCGATCCACACTGGCCAACGACATGCTGGCGGTGGCTGTCGAACTGGACGTTGCCTTGGCCGAGTCGTAGGCCGCCGTCAAGCTCGCATAAGAGGCATAGTAGGCCTGCATTGCATCATCCGTAGACGCCTGTCTGGCCGATTCTGCGGCCTCGATGTCGGCATCGTAATGCGTTTGGTCACAGGGTTGTCCTTCCCACGCACCGAGCGCGAGCTTTTCATCGGCCGCGGCGACCGCGACGGCGTAGGCCTGGTCGGCCGCGGCCAGTAGCGTCGGGACCAGATCAATGCTGCTGACCAGTTCCGGTCGGTCAACCGGCGTCAGCTTGTTTGGCCAGCAAAACATAATCGGCGCCCGCACGTCCCCCTCGTTTGACGATTGCTTGGACCGTGGGGCAAACGGCGATCTTGGGCGTTCTGAATCCAGCCATTGTCGGTGACGTAGACAACCAGCGTGTTCTCGCTGAGTCCGCGGTTTTCGATCAGGTCGACGAGTTGCCCGCAAGTTTCATCGAACCATTCGCACATGGCGTAGTACCTTGCAATCGGCAGCAGCCGGTCTTCACGCTGGTATTTGCGGAGCAATCGCTCCGGGGGATTGTGGGGCGTATGAGGCAGCATGGGCGCGTACCACACCAGGAACGGCTTGTCCTGTTCCACCGCCATGTCAACGAATTCCTCGACGGGTCCCAGCCCGTCGCGGCCAATTTGTAATCCGTCGTCGCCGTGTCGACCGCCCGGTTTCGGGAATCCGCGTGACATGCCGTGCGTGAAGAACAGCGAATCGACAGCAAGTAACCGGTATGCCAATCAGTCTCCAAACCTATTCCGGCAAAGGCAAGTCGGCAGAGTCTATTGGCCTTGGGTGCAGTCAACCTCGATTCTGTTGTCTTCGAAACCGACAAAATAAAGGACCATCGTGCAACCGTTCAAGTTGTCTGACAACATGAGGTCTTCGGTGAAAATCGTCGAGTCTCCATCCTCCGCTTGTTTTAGAACGGCAGACCCATGACTAATGCCCCCACCTTGAAAATCGAGGTACAGCATTGACGGCAAGTCTTGATTGCTGGAACTCAAAACAGGTATCTGCAGCCGAATGACTTGGTCGGTTAGGGGTAGCGTTACCTTGGCGTCTGGTATCGAGAGGTCCCAGCTTCCGTTGTTGGAATTCGCGTGAATCGCGGGGAGTGTAACTACGGCCAGTTCATCCCGCGGCGGTGGCTCCTTGGCAGACGACCTGCAGC
>CAMYKF010000294.1 GCA_947258905.1 uncultured Pirellulaceae bacterium
CAATCCAGGGCATCAAGCGGGGACGGATGGCCAGAAACAGCAGGATGACCAGCAACGTGCCCGTTACGATCGCCGGCAGCCGATCCGCATACTTCTCAAGGATGGGAAAGGCCAGCCAAATCGTGAGCAGAACGATGCCGAGGCGTGAACAGACCGAGATCAGATACGCGTTGTTGTCGGTATAGCCACCGGTCACATACATAATGACGGCCGCCAGCAACATCAGGCAGCCGATCACGGCCAGACCGATTCGTTTGAAATTCACCTGATCGCTGGCTCCACAATCACAATTCACCGTTGATTTTTCGTTATTTAAACTTCCCGGTGGCGCGCGTCGTTTGCGCCCGGAATCTTAAATATTCAATTATGCATTGGGAACCGTGAATGGTGAAACACCCGTGCCATCGAGAGAAGGCGAGAATGTGTCTCGTTGACACTTTTTTTGGGCGACCAAATAACGGAAGACGCTGTTTCCCGACGTTAGTATTCTGCCAGAATCGGCAGCACCTCGTTCTGCAGCCCGCCGGTGACGACGATTTCCCTGTCTGGCGAGATGTAAACGTCAACCTCGCTACGCACGCCGAATTCTTCCTGATAGATTCCGGGTTCGATGGAAAACAGGGTCCGCGGGATCAACATGCGGTTTTCACGGGTTTCCAGGTTGTCGATGTGCGCGCCGTTGCCGTGCGTTTCCTGGCCGATGTTGTGTCCGGTACGGTGGTTGAAGTATTTTCCGTATCCGGCGTTCTCGATCACGTCGCGAACAGCATCGTCGACTTGACCGCCAAAAATCGTGTCGCCATTGGCGTAGGCATCGCGCACCCGCTGGATGCCCGCGTCGCGGGCGGCCGCCACGACCTTGAAGACTTCGTTGTACTTGTCAGGCACCGACTGCCCCACAAAACCAACTTTGGTTAAATCGGTGTAGATCCCGCCTGGCACATCCAGCTTGGCCCACATGTCCAGCAGCACCAGTTCGCCTTCGCAAATTTCCGCATCCGAGCCAGGTTGCGGGGAGTAATGCGGATCACCGCTGTTGGGCCCGGCACCCACAATTGGCGGATGATAGGTGGTCATTTGGTGCGAGTCGTAAAACTCCATGACCTTCTGCTGGAGTTCGTATTCACGCAATGACCGGCCGTTGCGGCAATGATCGGCGATGGTTTGCCAGGCCATCTCAAAGGCCTGCCGATTCAATTCGTCGGCCTGCAGATGCAGTTGCCATTGCTCGTCAGTCAGCCGGGCCTCGAAGTACTGCACGAGATCACCCGAACTGACAATGTCCACGCCCTGCGACCGGACCAGATCGATGGTGCCCGCATCCACGCGTGAAACGTACGGGTTGCCGGCGTTGGGCGAATACTCCATGGCAATTCGCCTGGCGTCGCCGATCATGGTCTTGATGCCCTCCTCGAATTCCTGCCACCTCAGATAGGTGGTTTTTTCGCCGGGCAAATGATCAAGCTTGGCTGCCTCGATGGCATGTACCAGTTTGCGTGGCTGGCCGCTGGCCGGCACAAAATACAACCAGCGACGGGACCCCAGGTCATCGTCGGGGATATCGGCGATGCGAGCGGCGAGGTAGTTGATTCCGCGAAAGTCATATAGCAGCCAGCCATCAACGTCGAACTGGTTAATGGCAGCCTGGGTTTCAGCCAAGTCAAACATGGAAACGGGGGCCTGTTGGTTATCGGTGCCACGACCGTCAGGAAGCGGGTGGAGATCGGAAACGCGACCGCCATGAGCGGATAGCGGATGAACGTCGACCGTTTGGCCAACAGTGTAGCCGCTACCCCTGACCAGTGGTACTGAGGCGTCGCCAAAGTCGGCGTTGCGAGGCCCGGGAGCGGGCGGCGTGGGCGGGCGAGGCGTGGGTCAATTTGCGTCGCGGCTGGCCGCCGGCAGTTCGTAGCCGACAGGAACTTTTTGGTGTAGATTCACGGGATGAAACATTTTTTGACCACCCAGGACTGGTCGCGTGACGAGCTGCAGTCGATGCTCGATGCGGCCCGTCAGCTCAAAAAAAAACGCTTCGGCAACGTCCTGTCCGGCAAAACAGTGGCTTTGCTGTTCCTCAACCCATCCATGCGCACGCGCGCTTCGTTTCAGGTCGGAGTGCATGAACTGGGCGGTATGGCGGTGGTGCTGGAGCCCGGTGCCGGCTCGTGGCCCATCGAGTTTGAATTCGGTAAACGCATGGATGGCGAGGCCGAAGAACACATTTGCGAAGTCGCCCGGGTGTTGTCCCGCTATTGCGATTTGATCGCCATCCGGGCCTTTCCCAAATTCCAGGACTGGTCGCTGGACCGCACCGATTATGTGATCAAGGCCGTAGCCGAGTACGCCACCGTCCCGGTGATCAATATGGAAACGATTACCCATCCCTGCCAGGAAATGGCGCACGCCCTGACGCTGCAGGAGCGGCTGGGCGATCTGGCGGGCAAGAAATACCTGCTGACCTGGACCTGGCATCCCAAACCCCTTAACACGGCGGTAGCCAATTCAGCGTTGCTGATCGCCACTCGCATGGGCATGGATGTGACATTGCTGATTCCCGAAGACGCGTACCTGCTGGATCCGATGTTCATGGAGGCTGGCGAGCGGAATGCGGCGGAATCCGGCGGCAGCCTGACCGTCACCAACGATATCGAGGCAGCCTACGCTGACGCCCTTGTGGTGTACTGCAAGAGCTGGGGGGCCCTGCCTTTTTACGGCAATCCCGAACAGGAATGGCCGTTGCGGGAAAAGTATCAACACTTCATCGTCGACGGCCCCAAGATGGCACTGACCCGCGACGCCCTGTTCAGCCATTGCCTGCCGCTCCGCCGTAACATCAAGGCCACTGACGAAGTCATGGACGCCGATTATTGCGTGGCGATTGACGAAGCCGAAAACCGGTTGCATGTGCAAAAGGCCGTCATGTCGCGACTCGCGGAACAATAACGCCCGACAAAAACCACCTTTCTCACCAGATCAGCATGTCAGATAAAATCGTACTTGCCTTTTCCGGCGGACTGGATACCAGCTACTGTTTGTGGCTCCTCAAGCAACAGGGGCATGAAGTGCACAGTGTGTTCGTGGATACCGGCGGCGTGTCCGAAGAGGAACGCAAACGCATCGAATCCCGCGCCGTCGAACTGGGCACCGATCGCCACTGGACCATCGATGTCGGTGCCGCAATCTGGGACGAATTTGTTGTGCCGCTGGTGTGGAGCCACGGTCGGGCACTGGACCAGTACCCGCTGTTGTGCAGCGACCGCTATGTCATTGTGCGGACGTGTCTGGGGATTTGCGACCAGATCGGCAGCCGGCATTTCGCGCACGGTTGCACCGGCATGGGCAACGACCAGCTGCGTTTTGACCAGACCGTGCGCAGCCTCGGCGATTACGAAATCGTGGCCCCGATTCGCGACCTGCAATCCGAGGTCACGCAGATTCGGGAATACGAAAAACAGCAACTCAACGACGCCGGTTTCGAAGTACCTGTTTCCAATAGCCTGTATTCGATTAACGAAAACCTGCTCGGCGTGACCGTCTCGGGTGGTGCCATTGACCGGTTCCAGCGACCCGAAGCGGATACCTGGCAGCTATGCCAGCCGCGTGAAAAGTGGCCTGCGGAAAGTCTGCAGGTCGAGATCGGCTTTGAACACGGCCGGGCCACGTCGCTGAACGGCCAGTCCATGCCCGGAGCCGATTTGCTGGGCCAGCTGAATCGCGAGTTCGGGCAATACGGAGTCGGCCGGCACATCTACACCGGGGACGTGAGCATCGGTCTCAAAGGCCGCATCGTGTTTGAATGTCCGGGCATTACCGCCCTGTTACTCGCCCATCGCGCGCTGGAAGACACGATCAACACGCGTTACCAAAACCAGTTTCGCCACATCATCGCAGCCCGTTGGGCCGAACTGGTTTACACCGGCTTCTTTTACGAGCCGCACAAGCGTGACCTGGAAGCCTATCTGGCCAGCTCGCAACGCAATGTCACCGGTACCGTCACCCTCGAAACCAGCGGCGGCACTGCCTGGCCAGTCGCCGTTGACTCACCGCATATCCTGGCTGATCCCGACGCGGTTTACGCGCAAAGCTGCAACTGGTCGCCGGAAGAGGCGGTCGGCTTCATCAAGCTGCTGGGCCAGAGTTCCACGTTGTCGGCGCGGATTAACGGTGTGGCCCAGGTGGGCGACGAATGAAACAGCGGATTCTCAAGCTTCTGGGCGAAATGATCGCTTGTGATACACAAAACCCGCCGCGCGCGATCACGGCCGATGGCAAGTTGCTGGATCTTGTCCGCAACCGACTCGGCGACGGATTCCAATTCCAGTTGACCGATCATGACAAGGGCAGAATTGCGCTGCTGGCCACACGCGGCGATCCCCGGACGCTGTTCAATGTGCACCTGGACACGGTACCGGCGGGCGACGCCTGGACGCATCCGCCGCTGGTGCTCTCCGTCGACGGGGATCGTGCCCTGGGACGCGGAGCCTGCGATATCAAGGGCGCAGCCGCCTGCCTGATCGCTGCGGCCACGTCGACCGGGACGGACGTGGCGATTCTGTTTACGACGGATGAGGAAGGTGCCGAGAGCTGCTGTGTGTCTGCCTTTTGCCAGTCGCCCGCCGCCGCGCAGTTTCGTCGAGTGATTGTGGCCGAGCCGACCGGGTGTCGCGCGGTCATCGGGCATCGCGGTTATCTATCGGTGACCGGGCGGTTTGCCGGAAATGCCGGGCATTCGTCGCAGCACGATTTACTGGCTGGCAGCGCCAATCATCGCGCAGCCCGCTGGGTGGCCGATGCGATTGAAGCGGTGGGCAATCTGGAAGCAGCCGAACTGGACGGGCGGGCGGCTTGTTTCAACGTGGGCCGTATCGACGGCGGCATCAAGAACAATGTGATCGCGGACCAGTGTCTGGTGACCTGGAGCGCACGGATGCCTGCCGGTTGCGAGAATACGTTGATTCTGCGACGGTTGACTGAACCGTCAGCGGAATACGTCCAGTGGGAAACCAGCTACCACGGCCAGCCCTTGCCGACCAGTCCGGCAGCACGGTCGCTGGCCGAGGCGGTTTGCGCCCGATTGCACCTGCCCGTCGGCGAAGATGTCGACTTTTACACCGAAGCCGCAATTTTTTCGGAAGCCGGCCTCGTGTCTGTTGTTTTGGGACCGGGTAATATTGCCCAGGCACATACGCCTGACGAATGGGTTAGTATTAAACAACTGGAACTTTGCACGGACATCTATGCGCGGCTGATGAGCGGCCCGCACTAGAGCCAACCGAAAGATGAAAACTCGCGACGTCGTAATTGAATTGCTCAGCCAGATCGGCAGCAGCCGGGAGGCCCGCGAGTACCTGCGCAAATTCAGCAGCCGCGACTCATCGCAATTCGCCGTCATCAAGGTGGGTGGCGAGATCATTCAAAACGATCTCGAGCAGTTGGCCTCATCGCTGGGGTTTTTGCATCACGTGGGCCTGATCCCCATCGTCTTGCACGGTGCCGGCACGCAACTGAATCAGGCGCTGGATGCAGCCGGCATCGACACGCAAAAAATCCAGGGCGTACGCGTTACCACGCCGGAAGTCATGGCGGTGATTCGTCCGGTTATGTATCGACTGAATCACAATTTGATCGAGGCCCTGGAAGCGCTGGGTATTCGTGCGCGTCCCCTGCAACATGGCGTGTTCGAATGCGATTACGAAAACGAGGACCAATACGGACTGGTTGGCCAGGTGACGCGAGTGCATCTGGATGGTATCAGGTCCTCGATCGCCTCGGGTTCGTTACCCATCGTGACATGCCTCGGTGAAACACCCGGCGGCCAGGTCATGAATATCAACGCCGATGTAGCCGCTGCCCACCTGGTGCTGGCGATCGAGCCGCAAAAGATCATTTTCATCTCCCCCACGGGAGGGTTGCTGAACAGTTACGATCATGTGATGTCGGCGATCAACCTGGAAACGGACTATCAGCGGCTGCTGGAGGCCGACTGGGTTCACTCGGGCATGCGACTCAAGCTGATCCAGATTCACGACTTGCTGCAGCAGTTGCCCGCCTCTTCCTCGGTTTCAATTACGTCGGCCCAGAACCTGACTCGCGAATTGTTCACGCATCGCGGTGCGGGTACGCTGATTCGCCGCGGTGAAGGTTTTTGCGTGGAATCGGAGATCAGCGAAACACGACAGGCGGAGCTTAAATCGCTGATTGAAACCTGTTTCCAGCGCGAGTTGCACGACGACTACTTTGTAGCGCTCAACATCGATGCCCTGATCTGGGCCGGTTCGGGACGCGCGGCCGGAGTGATTGATCAGGGCTGCGACGGTATTTGCTATATGGACAAATTCGCCGTGACTCCATCGGCGCAAGGCGAGGGCGTGGGCAGCGCGTTGTGGCATCAGATCCGCCAGCGCTATCCGCAACTCTACTGGCGCAGCCGCGAAGACAATCCAGTTAACTCGTGGTACAACCGCCACGCCGACTTTTGCATTCGCCGTGGCAAGTGGCAAATATTCGGCTATGGCATCGATGACATGTCGCTAATCGGGCGACTGGTTGAGGACGCCGCGCGGCGGGACGAGTTCTGGATCGATTCCACTCTGGAAGAGGAGTCGTTGGCGTGATTCGCATTGGCATGCTGGGCGGTCGAGGCTATGTGGGCGAGGAGTTGCTGGCCTTGCTGGACCGGATTCCCGAGTACAAGGTCGTGTATGTCGGGTCGCGCAGCAAGGCGGGCCGCAAGGTCGCGGACGAATGTCCGAATGCCAGGCTCGATCTGAAGTTTGCCGACTTGTCGCCGGAATCAATCCGGGCGTGTCCGGCCGATGCGTGGATCATCGCCCAGCCCAACGGCCAGGCTGCCGCCTTCGTCGACCTGTTGGAAGATACCGATTGCAAGATCATCGACATCAGCGCCGATTACCGGTTCGACAATTCATGGACGTACGGATTGCCGGAACGTAGTGAAGACGAGATTCGTGGTGCCGATCGTGTTTCCAACCCCGGCTGTTATGCGACTGCCACGCAACTGGCCTTGCTGCCGGTGCTGGAGAAGATTGATGGCGTGCCCGCCGCATTTGGCGTTTCCGGATTCAGTGGCGCCGGACGCACTCCCGGTCCTCGCAATGATCCACGCCGTCTGGCCGACAATCTGATCCCTTATTCCCTGAACGGCCACACGCATGAGCGGGAGATCACGCAGCATCTGGGGATTCGCGTACAGTTTATGCCGCACGTCGCCAGCTTTTTCCGCGGCATCTCCATGACGATTGCCACCTCGTTACGCGATGCCATTACGGTTGATGAGCTAAACGCCGCCTATCGGGATTACTACGACGATGATCCCCTGGTGGGTGTGCAGGATGAGATTCCCGAGATCAGGGAGGTGTCCCTGACCAATCGCTGCCTGATTGGCGGTTTGTTGGTGGACCAGCGCGATGCCCATTCGATTGTGGTGGTCAGTGTGATCGACAATTTGCGCAAGGGTGCTGCGTCCCAGGCGATTCAGAATCTGAATTTGATGTTTGACATTGATTCCGAACAGGGGCTGCTGGAGTGACCGAATACCTGTGGTCCAAGGTGGACAAATCCCTGCCCGATGCGGAACGGGTGCAGCAATTCATGTCGGGCGCCGACGTCGTGCTGGACCGCGAGATATTCCTGTTCGATATCCAGGCCACCGCTGCGCACGCCTCCGGTCTGCAACGCATCGGCGTATTAACGGAATCCGAATTGGATCAGATTCAGGCGGAATTGAAGCAACTGACAGATCAGTTCCAGAGCGGTGACTTCCATCTCGAGCCACCGACTGAAGACGGACATTCGGCAATCGAATTCCGACTGACGGAGCGTCTGGGGCCGGTCGGGCAAAAGGTGCACACCGGGCGCAGCCGAAATGACCAGGTGCAGGTGGCCATGCGGATGTACCTGCGGGACCAGATGGATCGCTTGCGGACTGTTTGCCTGGAACTGGCCGCCGTGTGTTTGCAGCGCGCCGAGACCGATGCCATGACGCCGCTGCCCGGCTACACGCATCTGCAACGAGCGGTTCCCTCCTCGATTGGCTTGTGGATGGGCAGTTTTGCGGAGTCGTTTTTGGACATCGCCGTACTGGCCACAGTCACCCGGCAATGGATTAACAGTTGCCCGTTGGGCACAGCGGCCGGTTACGGCGTGAACCTGGCCCTGGATCGTGAGCATGTTCGCGAGCAATTGGGGTTCGAGCGGCTGCAACTAAACCCCATGTATGTCCAGAACAGTCGCGGACGATTTGAGTTGCAGGCCCTGGCTGTGCTGGCCCAGGCGACGCTGGAACTGCGCCGATTGTGCTGGGATTTGAGTCTGTACACCAGTCAGGAGTTTGGATTTGTGGAACTGGCGTCCGAGTTTGTCACTGGTTCATCGATCATGCCCAACAAATCCAATCCGGACTTCGTGGAACTGGCCCGCGCCCAGCACGCGGTAGTGCAGGGTGCAACCAGCGAGTTGCAGGGTGTCTTGTCACTGCCGTCGGGATACCAGCGTGATCTGCAACTGACCAAGCCGCCGGTGATCCGTGCGATGGGGTCTTCTTTACTGGCGCTGGAACTTGCCGTGCGTCTGATCGATACGATGCGGTTCGATCGCGATCGCATGGCCGCTGCCATTGACCCCCTGTTGCATTCCACCGACATTGCCATCGAGCGTGTGGTGCAGCAAGGCTTGCCATTCCGCGAGGCCTATCGCCAGCCCTCCACCGACGAGGAACTGGGTCAGCGGGCCGCCGACGCCAGTCTTCACGCCCGTGTCTCTCCGGGCGCCTGCGGCGATTTGCGGCTGGATCAATTAAAACAGCGGCTGCAATCATTGCGTTCGTGATTCCGGGCAGACCGGCGGCAACGATCGGTGCGCTGGGCGTTGGAATTGTTCTCACCCGGTTTTGCGGTCGATACTTTTCAGACTGTTGGAGATGTCAAACACGACGATGATCGTCTCAAACATGACGCGGCACCACAGCACCGTGAGGATCAATCCGACCAGCAGGGATGCGAACATCAACAGCTTGAAGGCAAAACTTTTAACGGATTGAAAGAAGGTTGGTTCTTTGGGTGTTCCCGACAGGCTACCGCCCAGCAAGCTGGTCAGGCTGCCCAGATCGCCGTCACCCTGCATCACTGCGTCGAGGTCGATCGAGGAACTGGAGGCGGTTGGTGAATCGCCGGATGGAATCAAAGAGGCGACAAAACCAATCAACAGAAACAGCATCCACAAGGCCGACATAATCAGCACGCATACCCACGTAAACCGGATGATGGCGGGCGTCAGGTAGTGCTTGAACCGCACGTCCAGCAGACGGAAGAAACCGGGCGCCGATTTTCGCGCGGCGTCCAACGCAGCCGACTCGAATTCCGGTTTGTCCGTGGAGGGCTGCGGCGTGATGGGCGGTGCGACGGGCGGCCCGGCTTTGGTTTGCGGCGGCTCGGCCGGTGGCGGGGATGTTTCCGGCGCCGGTGTTTCGACGGAAACCGAAAACAGCACACCGCATCCCGGGCATTTGGCCTTCGAGCCCGCAAAACCTGGCGGCAGGCGGAGCGTTTTGTTGCAGGCGGTGCACTTGGTCGTTTGCATACAGGCGATTATACCCCGAATCAGCAATTGACGGCTGTCACCGGCTCAAACCGCAGCTCGTTTTGTTTTTCGCCAACCGGCTCGACGTGGATTTCGATATCCAGAAAACGCCGGATGACCTCGATATTCGTCCGGCTGTGCAGCGACAATGGTCCCGTGCGAAAGCGACTGGTGCGGCCCTGGCCGGCAGCGATAGCCAATGGCAACATCAACTGATCTGCGAGATGATCGCTGGCGGGCGCCCCGATCTCCATGTAGGCCCTGGCCTGTCGCCATGCCTGCAACGCGACCTGTTCGGCTTGCACTCCTCGACGACCAAAACCGGTAAAGATTTCCGTCACGTTGGGATGTGTCAGTCGGATCAATACGGCGTTACCGGGACCCGGCGATTGCTCGATCATGTGCACGTGACAATCCCGGGGCTTCCAGCCCGCCTTGCGGAGAATCGTCTCGCATTCCCGTTCGCCAATATGCGCGGGCAAATTGGCGACCAGTGCGGTTACCTGCGGCACCGCGGAACCACCAGTCTCCAGCAATTCATATGCAGCGAGTGCCGGGCAGCCCGTGATATCGATTTTGATCCGGCCGCCGCCCTGTGGATAAAATCCCCACGAGTGAATGTCGGCAGCGAAGCGTGGACCCAGTTTGGCAACCTGGGGCAGGTAAACGTGAGCCAGGTATTCAAAGGCAGGTGCGGCCATGTTGTGTGTGCCGCCTGTGACGTCGATGCTGGAGTTGCCGTCAACGATCATCAACGCGGGCAGGATGGTTTGCACCACCAGCGTCGCGCTGCCAGCCGTGCCGACATCAAATTTGAAGCCGCGAGTCTGTACCGGTCCAGGCGAAAACGTGAGAGTGCCCGAACGCAATTCGGCACCCTGAACGCCAGCTCCACAAATCTCTCGTGCGGCGTGGACGCCGGTCAGGTGTTGACGCAGCAAACCCGGTTTCTGGCGTCCGGCCCGGATGTTACGCACCTCGAACGCCTTGCCGGTCACGGCCGACAATGTCAGGGCGGAACGGACAATCTGGCCGCCGCCTTCGCCTTGTGATCCGTCGATATCCAGCACGCAAGGGTCCCTTCAGGAAAACGCAATGTACCTTGACAGAAGGTGAGCAGGCAGGCGGAGCAAAGGTTTGCCGAACCTGTCCGGCTGCGGGCCCCCCGGCCAGCAGCACCACAAAATAATGCAAAGTTGACGGTTTCGCAGTACGCAGATAATCTTGAATTATGCCGTATTGAAGCGGCCTTCCCATGTTTTCCAGACTCCCTCATTCAAAGCCATGCCCATGTGGATCAAATTTGTACTGCTGTTAACCACGATTTGTTTGTGCTGGTCGACTCTGCTGCCGTGCCAGGGGGTGCTGGCTCAGCAAAGAAAAGACGATGACGAGGGGCTGGTGACGGTCAAGGGACAATTCATCATCGAGTCGGACAAGGTCAGCGATTTTGACTGGACGAGTATGCAGGGATCGCTCGTGGAGAATGTGGTATTTGAACAGCCGGAGTTGCCCGAGAACTGGCAGGCGATGAAGTTGCCGGAGCGGCAGGCATGGATTCAGGAATTCGAAGCCAGCGAAAAAGGCCAAAAGATGATCGAGGCCAATGCCAGGCTGGCTACCGAACGCAAAATTCTGGAATTTGATGTCGACCAGCAGGGCAAGTTCACGGTGTACGATGTGCCCCCGGGTCAGTTCGCCATGCAGGCAGCCGGGCAGATTGAAATGGACGAGCAGATTTATATTCTGCAAGCCTTTGGCCAGATGGAAATCGGCGAGGTTGACGAACTGGATCTTGCCAGGATGCCGGTGGAGATCATGCGCTTGTTGCGCATGGGAGAGGTAGCCCCGGAAGTCGCCGGTGTCGATGAAACGAATAGCGAGCAAACCCTGTCTGCATTTCGAGGCAGTTATGTGTTTCTGACGTTTGGCCTGTTCTCCAACCCGGCGTTCCAGCAGACGGCCGAAGCCTTGCGAGAAACCGCCGAATCGTCCGAGAGTGCCGATCAGCTGAAAGTGGTTGCAGTGTCGGTTGACGAGAACCGTGAACAACTTGGGGAAATTCTCGCCGGGCATCCGGTGCCCCACTGTATCTCGCTGGGCGGCTGGGATGAGGCGACGCTGAATGAATATGGCATCAAGCAATTGCCTTCCTTCTGGTTGATCGATCCCGAAGGCCAGATCGTACTAACCGGGCAACAGTTTTTGTTTGAACTGAACCGCACCGGGTATTCGCTGGGCAAGCTGGTCGATGAAGCGATCGCCGGTCGCCTGAAAATTGGTGGCGAAGCGCCGCCTGATGAGCAAAAAGACGCCGCATCCGACGACGGCTAGTTGGCTGTTCGAGTCTTTTTCTTTTTCGTCGTCTTCGTCTTTTTCTTGCGTTGGGCGTGCGCTCGAGGGTGAGCTTTTTGATAGGCCTCGCGGAGGCCGGCGGTGCTGACGTGCGTGTAAATCTGGGTGGTGATCAAGCTCTTGTGTCCCAGCAATTCCTGCACGCTGCGAATGTCGGCTCCGCTGTCCAGCAAGTGCGTGGCAAAACTGTGCCGCAGCGTATGCGGCGAGGTGCGCAAGTCCAGTCCCGTCAGCTTGAGGTACTTTTCCAGCATGCGAGCCACGCTGCGCGTCGTGATGCGATCGCCGAACTTGTTAACAAAGACCGGCGCGGTGTCGCCGCGTTTTTGCTTGCTCGATAACTGCCGCACAGCCAGCCAGCGTTGCAAGGCACGCACGGCGTAACGGCCCAGCGGAGCCAGCCGTTCACGTTTACCCTTGCCCCGCACACGCACCAGCCCTTCGGCAAAATCCAGATCACTTTCGTTGACACCCACCAGTTCGCTGACACGCAGGCCGGCGGAGTACATGGTCTCGAGGATGGCGCGGTCGCGTAGACCCAGTGCCTGGTCACGCGGTGGTGCGGCGAGCAACTTGCCAATTTCCTGCGTCGTCAGGAAATGTGGAAGCTTGCGCTGGCGACGCGGATTGCGAAGCGGCTTGGCGGGATTGGTTGAAGCCAGACCTTCCCGCTGGGCATAGCGATAGAAACTGCGTAGTGACGCAAGGCGGCGCGAGATCGACGAGGGCGCGTAGCTCGCCTCGTGCAATGCCGCCACGAAATCGCGCAACTGCAAAGGCGTGATATCGTCCGGCGCCGGGGCCCTGTCGCGACTGTCGCCCAGATAGTCAACGAGACTTTCCAGGTCCTCGCGGTAGGATTTGATCGTCAGTTCGGAAGCGTTGCGCTCGACTTTGAGAAATCGTAAGAACTTCGGAATGGCCTTGTCCATTTGCCCGAGACACCTCAGATCACACGGGAAGTCCGGCGAGTTGCGGGTCGAGGCTGGTACCGGGACATGGTTGGCGAGCAGTTTGTTGCAACGGGAAACTTAAACTCCCGGCTGGCAACATCTAGGTTTGCGGATCGTCGCCGATCCACATGTCATCGATGGCGGAGAAGTCGATGTCGGGGAAATCTCCGGAGGTGTCGGGAGTCGGCGGCGCCGAGCGGGCACGATCCATCACGGGCCAGTCGAAATGGGGTTCAGCCATTTCGCTCTTGCTGTGCTGCTTCGCGGTCTTGCGAATTTTCTGACTCAACACAGCGGCGTCATACCAGCTGAAACTCAACTCGGGGTCCGACGCATACTGGCCAAGCGTGCGCAACGTTTCTGCACGCGAGTTCTCGTCAAACATGAAGACGTAACGTTCCTCACCTTTGACGATAGCAACAACACTGATTTCACCGGCCATAGATGTTCGCTCCCGAATGTATTGCGACGCTCACTGGGGAACGTCAATCACCTTACTCATGGGATATCGGTTGCCGGGGCGCTGGTCGTTAGGACAGAAATGATTCGCAAGTTATTTGGGGAAAGCCTGGGGCGTGGAGTCAGAAAAAACGGTATCAATGAACCGTGTTGCTGGCGGATTAGGTGCTGCCGTTACGCAAACACGAGACCCGCGAAGATTGATAACAGTCACAACCGCCACAAAGTACCGTTATCGGAAGAAAAGTGATGGCAGTCGTTCGCTGCGAAATACCAGGGTCGGGCGGCGTTTGAATTGCGGACGCTGGCAGAAGGCCCTGCCTGACGCGAATTGATTACGTGGTGCAGGAAAGCGTGCAGCGTTCGACAGGCGACGTTTGACTAGCTGCCCAGACGGCGTTCGATCGCTTCGCTGGAAATAGGAGTAACTTTGGTAGTGGCAACCAGATCGGTGCGCAGAATGTCTTCTTCCTTTTCGTTGCCCAAATTGAATTCGACGAGGAACATGCCGACAGCAATTCCCTGACCGTTATAGGTTGGCGGCCAAAAGTCCTCGGCGCGAGTTGCCATTGCTCTTGCCAGCAGCCGTGTGGCACGGCCCGAGAAACCGCCCAAAGCCATTTCCAGGCGGCCCTGCGACTCGCGATGAATATAAAACACCATGGCGACATGCTGGGAACGCTTGCCCGAATTTGCCTGCACCCACTGGCCGTCTGCTTGTTCGTAATAAATGCCCGGTTCCAGGTCCTGCATGCCTTTGGCCAACGCCAGTCCGCCGACGCAGGAGGCCGGGTGCGGATCAGAATCTCGATAACGGAAAAACACCGGGCAAGATCGGTCCTGTGGCTTGTCCACCGTGTCCTGGGAAACAAAAGGATCGCCGCCAAACGCATTGGCCATGACAATTTCCACGACCGAGTTGCTTTTGGTGCTGCCCAGGCAAACCAGCGCCTTGTCGCCCGAGCTGTCAGAGAACTCGCGATAGCTTTGACTGGACTGTTCCTTTAGTTCACTTTCGCTCGTCTGCCCCGGACTCCATACCAGCATTTGTTTTAGATGCTCGGGATGGGGAAAGGTGTCTGTCGGGGATTCCGTGCTGGCGCCGCCAAGCTTTTTTAACTTGGCGGTGCCGCCCAATGTGGTCACCCCGTTGAGGATTTCGCCCATCAGCACCGAATCCGACGCGACAACATAGGACACATCCGGGTTTATTTGCTCGACATCGCGTCGCACGCCCAGGCACATGACCAGACGGCGGCGTCGGGCCAGCATTTCCCAGAAGTTTTCGGGCTCGACCGCAAACAAGGCTCCGGGCAACTGATCGGCCGTGGCATAGCCGTGCTCGATCAGGTAATCGCAAAGCCTCGATAGTGCCTTGAGCGGTATGTACTTGACTTCATTCTTGAGCAACGCGGCGACCTGATGGCGGTCCAGCCCCGTGTACTCAACGATGGCTTTAATGGTACCGGGACGCTTGCGTGGATCCGGGATATGCCCCAGCAATTCGGCCAATCGAAAGGAGTATTGCATAACTGTGTTGCTCGAATGATTGCAGCCGCCGCCACATGAGGCAGTAGCCAAAACAGTGCTTTGCCGCGATTCACGCCACTAGGGGCAAATGGTCGTCGGGATTTTGACCGTATCAAAATCCAGCATACGTGGGCCAGGGTGAATTTCAACCCCCTTGTGCATGAGGGGTCGCGGACTCATTGGTGGTCCACGTGGCCAGACAAATCGCACTGGAACCCCGGTTTTCATTCTGCTACCGTTCTGCCCTCAACGAAACAAGAAATCACAGGTTTGCCCTTGTTGCCGGTGTAGTTTTTTCACTGCGAGCATGAGGCAAACGCGGATTCTGGAGGAATTTCCGATGTTGGCTCACAAGCAATGGATGTTCACGCTGGTTCTCGGTCTGGCGGTGACCTGGTCAACGATTGCCCAGGCTCAATTGCGGCTGCCGTTTCGGCAAGGGGATCAAAAGCGTGCCGCGGATTCCAGTTATCAGCTGACTCAGGAACATGGTCCCTGGTTGATCATGTGCGCCTCGTTTACCGGCGAACTGGGTATGCAGCAAGCCCGTCAATTGGTTGAGGAATTACGGGGCCACGAATTGAGTGCCTACCTGTACCGGCATTCCTTCGATCATTCCAATTCGATTCAGGGCGCGAAATGGGCTCCGCCCGAAGATCGCGAGAGCCTGCCGGTGCGCATGGAATTTCGGGCAGTCGCACAGGATGCCTTTGACGAAGTTGCCGTAGTGGTCGGCAATTTTTCATCGGTGGATGATGCAACAGCACAAGCCGTATTGGCACAAGTCAAATCATTTCGTCCGCGATCCCTGAGCGGCGGCGAAGTGGCCAGCACCAATCAGGCCGAGGAACAGCAGTTTCGTTCGCGAGACCGCGGACCGTTGGCAGCCGCCTTCCTGATGCCCAACCCGCTGTTGCCGCCTGAGTTCTTCCACGCACGCAGTCTCGACGAGGTTCTGGTGAAGGTGAATCGCGGTCGCAATAATTTGTTGGATTGCCCGGGCCGGTATTCCGTTCGTGTTGCCACATTCGGGGGCGAGCGTTTGTACAATGCCAGCCAGATTGAACAGCGTAAACGCGAGCATCAAGCGCGAATGCAATCCGGCGAGCCGATCACCGAAAGTGCCCTGATGGAAGCTGCCCACAAGGCAAACGTGTTGTGCCGGGCACTTCGCAAAATGGGAGTGGAAGCCTACGAGTTCCACGATCACAACGAAAGTTATGTGTGTGTAGGCAGCTTTGACTGGGCGACCCGGAAACTGGCCAATGGCAAGGACGAATTGAATCCGGAGGTCGTTAGCGTGATTGAGGAATTCAAGGCCGAGCAAGTGACGACTCATCAGGGAACCATGTTCCAGCCACGCACGCTGGCCGCCTTTCGCGATCATGGCATCTACTTTGATCGCCAGCCCATGCCCGTTGTTGTGCCCAAAATGAATGTCAGCACTCGGGCCGGCGGCCGCGGTATCTTTGGCCGTCGTTAGGGATCATTCCAGCGCCGAAATAAATACAGAAGCAACAGGCCGGCACTCGTCGGCCTGTTTCAGTTTGCGCGGGCTTCATCGGAATTCTGCGGAAACGCCGGGTACGTTTGGCCGGGGCGGCGGTTTCCCCGCCGTCAAAAAATCGCACCGCTGACCATTTTGCCGCTCAGCAGCCTTGACTCTATCGGTTAGAATCGGGGAGAAAGTTGTGATGCCCGGTCACCATCTCTCCCCGTGTCGGGGCACCACAACGGGAACAGACCTCGCTCGTTTTTGGATTCCAGGAGTCTCACTGTGCACGTCGTTCTACGTTGTCCCTGCGGTGCCAATCTCAAGGCTGATCTCAAACATGTTGGCAAGCAAACCCAGTGTCCCAAGTGCGGGACCAAGCTGATCGTGCCCGAGCCGCCGGTTGCGGCCGCCAATCCGGAAGTCGTCGAACTGGAAGAACTGGGAATGAGCCAGCCGGCTGCCGGTGCATGGCAGGCTCCGCAGGCGTCGATGCCGGCCGCAGCACCGGTGCACCCCGGACATGCACCGGCCCCGAAGAAGGCCAGGGCCGCCAAAGGCAGTTCGCTCACGTCGTGGATTATCACCGGGTCGGTCGTCGGAGTGGCCGTCCTCGGATTCGTGGCCTACCTGACATGGACCTATGTTTCGAGTCGAAACGAACTTGCCAGCAGCATGAAGACCGGTCGCAAGTTTGATACCAAGGGGGCGCGGCCCATCGCATCCAACCCCACGGCACCCGGCTCCGAACCATTGGCACCCGGCGAGGAAAACCCGTATGACTCGGGCGAAAAGGACCTGGTTGCCTCCTCCGAAGCCGGCACGCTGGAAGCCCTGGACATGGCCGACCTGATTGACCTCGTCGAACCATCGATTGTCCGCATCAAGGTCCGGGGCAGCGAAGGCGAGGGCGTGGGCAGTGGTTTCTTTGTCGGCAAGGATGGCATGATTATCACCAATTATCACGTGATTCAGGGTGCCAACACGGTTACCGTCAGTACGGCCGACAACAAGAAAACCGAAGCACTCGGATTCCTGGCTGTCGAACCGACACTGGATCTGGCCATTATTCAAATTGATCCCGAAGATCTCGATGTCGTGCCGATTGCGGTCGCCTCCAGCTTGCCACGCAAGGGCGAGGATGTGGCGGCCTTTGGAGCACCGCAAGGATTCAGCTTTTCAGCTACCGATGGAACGATCAGCGGCATTCGCTCGGGCGAGGAAGTCAAGAATGTGTTGCGCGAAATGAGCAACGTGAATGTCTACGGCCTGCTCGGCTATACCGTCGACACCACATGGATTCAAACCACGGCCGCCATTTCGGGCGGCAACAGTGGCGGGCCGCTGGTGAACATGCGTGGTGAAATGATCGGCGTCAACACATGGACCCACCCTGAAGGCCAGAACCTGAACTTCTCATCTACCCATGAAAAGGTGGCTGAAGTGTTTGCCAACCGCGATGGCCAGATGCGCGAATGGTCCGACTTGCCCCAGGATCGCATCCGCAGCCAGGTAGGCTTCTAGAACGACAGAGCAACGTAGCTGGATTCGCAAGAGGATCTTGCGCTTT
>CAMYKF010000295.1 GCA_947258905.1 uncultured Pirellulaceae bacterium
TCCAGCTAGTTCGGCACAAAGCTTTCCTTGATCGACTTTTGCAGGACCAGATTCGTCTTCTTCTCGATCATACGTATTGAAACCTGCATGGAACGAATCGGCCATGGGCAGGGCGGTTGCGTTTCCCGTTCGTTGTTCTCGTCGATGCCGGGGTCACTTCCGGGATTATCGATTCCGTCGACACCTTCGTCGATCTCCCCATCGTTGTCTTGGTCTTCGCCATCGCTTTCATAGGTCGCCGACCAGGTGCAATAGGTATATGGAAACGACGAAAAGGAATATCCGTTGTCGTAGGCTTCATCCGCAAACCAGCTGCCCGATATCGGTGGAGTCAGTCGGTCACCAAAGCCCAGATCAACGTAACCACCATAGTCTGTTGTGATTCCACCCAAATTCGTCTGATCGGTCAGGTAGCCATAATCAGAAGTCTCCGCCAGGTAGTTGCCGTTGACGATGACCGGTGCGTCGGGCGAAAACACCTTGATGTCAAAGGCCACGCAGTTATCCAGCATCAGGTCTTCGCCTTCATAGATTCCGGTCAAGGGACGGCTGTCCAGCAGGCCGGGAATCAACTCGTTAGGGAACGTGCCGGTGTCGTGGCAGAAACGGTTGCGGCGGTCCGCGAGGTCTTCCAGCGAGTTCATCACCAGACCGGGTCCGCCCACTTCGCGGCGTACGGAGATATCATTGCTGCGGTAAAAAGTCGAAAAATCCGTTAAGGTCGTGGTCAGGTCGGGACGAATCAGCAACACACGGCGATACAGACGAAAATTTCCGCCGTAATCGTCGCCTCCTTCGTGCACAACCCACCAGGTAACTTCGGCCAGATACGATTCGACAAACCCGCCATTAAACCGGCCGCGGAACGGCACGTCCTCGCTGCGTACGGTCAATGACAGAATGTCATCGTGATCGCCAATGAAACTGTTGTCAGTCGTGGCGTGGTCGCCATCGACTTCATCGCCCTCCACATACTCAAAATAACCGCTGCGTTCATCGGACAAACCCCGCGGACGCGGCGTGCAAGTCGCGTTTTGCAAATCATTACGCAACGTTTCGGTAACCATTCGCAGCTTGTTGTGCATATCCATCTGGGCGCGGCCCAGCCCAATCTGGTCACTGGATGCGGTAAAGGCCCGGATCATGGCCGCCACGATGACCAGCGTCAGGGCGACCGCAATCATCAACTCGATGAGGGTCAAGCCGTTGCGGGAGCAGGATGAGCGAGACCTGCGAATTTTGCTCGAACGTGCCAACATGTTCATCAGAGGTAACTCCTGCAGTTTCACGAGCCGCCAGAATCAGGAGACTCGTCAATGAATAAGGGTACACTGCCAGGCACCGTTGGCGATCGCCATTTGAAAAGGCCGGGTTGGCGATCAGACAGGATGGGCCCGTGCACCGGATCGATCGGCCGGTGCTCGTAACTTCCTGATTTTACCGCGAAAAACCGGCCTGTACATGGTCAGAATTTGCAGCAGAACCGCGATTTGACGCAAAAAGTGCCAATTCGGTCGCGATTGTCGGGGCTCCGGACCGTCTTCCTGTCGGTCGGCGTTTTGCGCGGTCGGCAGCCGCCCTCGCGTGGTTGGATGTTTGGCAATCCACAATCAGGACGCAATCCGCGAGGTGCCAACTGCAAGAAATCCGGAACCCGGTTCGTGGTAGCTATAATTGGCCCCGTGGTCGATTGTCTGGCGCGACAATCAGGCAGCGGAATTCAGGAAGTGGAGTTGCCCGGCGGTTACCGGTTGCCACGCGAAGCAAATCGCAGCCAGCCGGTCATCGCAATCGTTGTGTTCGATAGCATTTACCCAGTTTCCAAAGCCTGATTTGAAAGCCCGTTAACGACGTTGACTCAAACCCTTTCCCGTGTCCACAGGCGTGTATAGACTGAACTCAAATCTGTATTGCGGCGTACCACCCTCCACCACCCCTGCCGCATCACCACACCGTTTGCCAACGGATCTCTGCCATCTCGTTTCAAGGAATTCGGAACTCATGCGATCTCCATTTTCGGCTACCGATTGTGCAGGCAACCGGCTTGCAATCCGGTCAACCTTTTTGATGTTGCTGTTGGCTGCCCTGTTGCCCGCCTCCGCGGCGCTGGCATCACCACAGGAGCAACAGGAAGACCCGGCCGCCATCGAACTCTATAATACCGGCGCGCGGCTGTATTCCGAAAAGCAATACGAACTGGCAATCGCGCAGTGGAACAAGTTGCTGGCCGATTTCCCCGAATACAACGGACGACGCGACGCGCAGTACTACAGCGGGCTGGGCCATTACAACCTGAAACAGTTTGACAAGGCAGCAGAATTCTTCGCCGCCCTGCGTGATTCGTTGCCGAACCTGACCGACTACAGCCGCTCGGACAAGATGCTCATCTACCTCGCCTTTAGCCAATACCAACAGGGGCGGGCCGCCGGTGCCGATGGCGTGGATCAGGTACGCGCCGCACTGGATACCTACCAGCAATACTTCGACAACTTTGGGGACAGTGATATGAGCGACAACGCCCTGTATTTTCAGGGCGATGCGTTTTACGAACTGAACCGCATGGATCCCCAGGCCGATACGCTGGACGAAGCCGTTGCCTGCTATCAAACGCTGGTTGACGACCATCCGGAATCGCCGTTGCGACCGCAAGCCCGGTTTGTATTGGCCGAGTGCCTCGCCGAGTCCGGCGACTATGGCCAAGCCAGCCAGATGTTCACCGACTACATCGCCGATTACCCCGATGACCCGTCCGTTGACGGGGCACGTTTGAAGAATGCCGATTGCCTTTTGCAATTGGCTCTGGCCCAAAAGAATGCCGGCAACGCAACCGAAGCCGAACAGTCCTTCCGGCAAGCCGCCGACCTGTACGCCTCGTTGATCGACAAGTCTGATTTCGAGGGCAGCGCCTCGGCCAAATACCAACGCGCGTTGTGCCTGCTGCACCTGAACGATTACGGCGCGGCAGCCGATTTGTATGCCTCGATCGCCACCGATCATCCTGAATTTGAACATGCTGCCGAATCGGCTCTGGATGCCGGCAAGTACTATTTCACCGCCGATCGCCTGGACGACGCGGAGACGTGGCTGACAAAAGCTATTGCGGCCGACAACCAGTTTGCGCCCGAAGCGACGCACTGGCTGTGCCGCATCAAACTGGCGGCCAATCAGTTTGACCAGGCACACCAACTGGCGACCGATGCGCTGGCCGGTGATCCTGGACGGTTCCGCGTTAACCTGCTGATGGATTCGGCCGATGCCCTGTACGGCCAGCCCGACCGTCGCGCGGAATCGATTGCGGAGTATGAAAAAGTCGTCGACAGCTTTCCCGATGATCCAGTGGCTCCCAAGGCGCTGTATTACACCGCCTTTGGATATCTGGTGACTGACCAGAACGGCGAAGCGATCAAGGCCGCCGAGCGATTCCGCGACACGTGGGCCGACCATGAACTGTATCCCGACACGATCCAGATCCTCGGCCAGGCCGCACTCAAGGAGAACAACCTGGAACTGGCCGAATCGACATTCAAGGATCTCTCGGCCCGTTATCCGGATCATCCGCGTTTCGAGTGGTGGCAAACACGGATCGGCTGGGCCAGTTACCTGCGTGGCAACCATGACGATGCCATTGCCTGGTTGTCCCAGGCGGCCGTTGATATGCAGGATCCCGCCAATCGCTCGGAAGCCAAATATGTCATCGGCTCGAGTCAGTTCCAGTTGAAGAACTACGTCAAGGCGATTGAAGCCCTGGAGGCATCGCTGGCCGACAACCCGCAACGGGTCAACGCCGATGAAGTCCGCTTGCTCACCGCACGCGCCTGGTTCCACCGCGATGACCTGGATCAGGCCCGGCAACTGGCGCAACAGGTGCTGGACAACGGCAAACCGGAAATGGCCAGCGAAGCGGCTTACTGGCTGGGCGAATTCGCCTGGAAAGCCAACGACTATGACGCCGCCGTGTCTTACTACCAAAAGGTGGTCAGCGATGAACAGTCACCGCGCGTTCCCGACGCACTGTACGCTCTGGCGTGGGCCCAGGGACGCAGCGATCAGGCCGCCGAGTCTCTGGAATCGTTCGACAAGCTGATTGAAGGCTTTCCGGAACACGAGCTGGCCGCTCGTGCCATGCTGGGCCGCGGCATGACGCGACGCATGAACGGCGACTTTGCCGGTGCCATCGAGGACCTGGACAAATACCTCGAAACACAACCCGGTGGCAAGGACCAGTTCAACGCCGCTTACGAACGAGCCCTGTGTTACGCAGGCATGGAAGACTGGGAACAGGCCGCCGCGGAACTGGAACAACTCCAGGCCGACAGCGAACAGAATCCCGACCTCGCCGACGATGTGCTGTATGAACTGGCGTGGGCCCGCAAAACGTCTCCGGACGAAACCGCTGCTCTGGCCGATTTTCAGCAACTGGTACGGGACTATCCACAAAGTCCGCATTTCGCCGAAGCGAATTACCATGTCGCGCAGGACCTGTACAACCAGGGCCAGTACGATCAGGCGATTGAGAAATACAAAACTTGTCTGGAGGGCGAGACAGATGCTGAAGTGGCCGAGCGAGCGGCTTACAAGCTGGCCTGGTGCTATTTCAAACAGGAGGATTTCGAGGCCGCACGAGAGGCCTTCGCACAACACACGACCCAATTCCCTCAAGGGGAACTGCGACCAATCGGGCTCTCCATGGTGGCTGAGTCCCATTTCCGCATGGATCAGCACGAGCAGGCGGTGACCGCGTTCAAGCTGGCGATTCCCGAAATTGAATCTGCCGACATCAAGGACAACGGCCGCGTTCTGTGGCCCATCCACGCTGCGCAGAGCGCCAACCAGATCAAGGATTACGAGACGGCCCGCAACTACGCGCTTTCGGTCATTAATGATTTTCCCGAATCGGACTTTGTCGCCGATGCCTGGTACGAACTGGGCGCGGCCGAAAAGGGAATGGACGAAAAGGAAGCTGCCATCAGTGCCTGGGAACAGGCCATGATCAAGTCACTGGGCAAGACCGGAGCCCGCGCTCGCTGCATGATCGCCGAGGAACATTTTGCGGACAACAAATATCAGGAAGCGATCAACCAGTTCATGCTGGTTCTGTACGGATACGGTGGCAAGGAATCGGTGGCCGACGTGCGACCATGGCAGGCCTTTGCCGCCTATGAAACCGCACGTTGTTACTACGTACAGATCGCCAGCGAAACAGACGCCGCACGGCGAAAAAGCCTGATTGAAAACTCACGCAAGTTTTTCCAGACACTCCTGGACGATTACCCCGACGATCGACTGGCGGAGGATGCCAAAAAGCAGATTCAGGTGCTCGACAGCCTGAATTAACAACAAGCGACGATCGGAAAAGAGGCTGGTCGCGTCGCACAAAGAGGACGGAGCAGAGATGACGTTGACGAACCGCGATTCCCGGCGCCGCTGGCCGTCATGGGCCATTGGCTGCCTGCTGGTTGGCAGTATCGCATGCGCTGCCTGTCTGGCCCATGCCCAAACGACCCCGGGCGAAACGGTCCAGCCCGCGATTCCCCAAAACAATCCGGAACTGGTTCCGCCCGCCGCCCCGAACGAGGGTGACGAAACCGTCTTTCGCGAAAAGGGCCTGAACCTGCTGAACCTGCTGTCTCGCGGCGGCTGGTTCATGGTCCCCCTGGGCATCCTCTCGGTCGTCGTGGTGGCGCTGGCGATCGAGCGATCACTGGCGCTGCGTGAAGAAAAAATCCTGCCACGTGGCCTGGTTCGCGAACTGGGCAACCTCAGTCGTCAAGAAGAGGGCTTTGATCCGCGACTGGCTTTTCGCGCCTGCCAGGTTTATCCGTCGGCCGCCGCCCGCGTGTTGCGCGCGATGTTGCTGAAAGCCGGCCGGCCCCAGGCGGAAGTCGAATACGCGGTGTCTGAAGCCAGCCAGCGCGAAGCCGCTCGATTGCAGGGAACCGTCTCGTGGCTGACGCTGATCGCCGCCGTGGCACCGTTGATTGGACTGCTGGGCACGGTGTGGGGCATGATCCAGGCGTTTTACGATACAACCCAGATGGTCGCCGGGCAAAACAAGGCCGAAGTCCTGGCTCAGGGAATTTACATGGCGCTCGTCACGACATTGAGCGGACTGACCATCGCCATTCCGTCCGCCGTGCTGGCTCACGCTTTTGAAAACCGCATCGTGTCCTGGTTTCACCGTATCGAGGAACTGGCAGCCAGCCTGACTCCCATGATGGAGCAATTCGAAGGACGCTTGCGGACGGCCGCCGATCCTCCCGAATTGAACGCCGCCCGCCAGCCGGCCATGCGGGCGCCAGCCGCCGAGGATGATATCCCTGTCGCTCAACGCACACGAAACGCACCGCGCTAATGGCTGTCAAACTCAACAAACAGGCAATTGGTTCGCTCAGCATCACGCCGCTGATTGACGTGGTGTTTTTGCTGCTGATTTTTTTCCTGGTAGCCACGCGATTCGCCGAGGAAGAACGGGAAATCGAAATCGAGTTGCCCACCGCTTCCCAGGCCCTGCCGCTGACCGTCGAACCACGCGAGATGTTTATCAACATCGACAACGAAGGCCGCTACTTCATTGAAGGCAAATTCCGGCACCCTGAAGAAGTCGAACAGCTGTTGCGATCGGCTGCCGCCAGTAACCCCTTGACCCAGACCGTCGTGATTCGCGCAGACAAGACAGCCGATTGGCAACACGTGCTGACCGCCTTTGATCTGTGCAAGAAAGCCGGCATTTACAATTACACCGCGATGACCGACGAATGACGGTTACCGCACCGTCGTGATGGAAACCCAGGCTGATTGAAACCCCAAGGCGTGCTCCCCCGACCATGTCCACTCGACGCCAAATCGTTCGCAGCTATCAGCCGCAGCAATTCGAGCGGTTTGACCAGCAATTCTGGCCGGTCTTTATGGCGATGTGCATTACGGCCACGATTCTGGCAGCCACGGTCGTAACGCTGCTCAGCGGGCTGTGGATGTGGGTCAGCCTGATGGTCCTGCCGGCCGCCGTATCGATTTTGCTATTGGTGCTGCGCTTCGTCGACGACCGTCGCATTCGCCGCTCGGCCCAGTTGGCGTTGATACTCAGTCTGGCGGCACATTGCGCGTTCCTGATCTTTGCCCGTCAAACCGAGATCTTTCACGGCGTGTTTCTGGAAGTCAACCGCATGACCACGGCTGTCAGGCAACCGCGTGTCATCCACACTTCAAAACAACTGGACGTGCAACCGTGGATGCAATTGAATGAAGTCCCCTCGCCGTCGCCGCTGGAACCACAACCCGAAAAACAGCATCGCATCGATACGGCCACCGCACGACCGCAACCCACTCCCGTGCAAAATCAAAACGCCAGTGACAGTCCTCAACTGGTCCGTCGCCAGCAACTCAGCCAGACGGTGCCACGACTGGGACGCAGTCTGTCGCAAATGAGCCGGCAGACGGAAAACATGCAGCCGCGTTCCAGTGAACAGGTGGCCATGGCCGCGGCGGCACCGCGGTCCGAATCGAGTGCTCCATCCGAATTGACGGCCAGTGAAAACGAAGTGCGCCGCTCAACGCCTGCCAGTTCGGTTGAAGCCCCGCGCACTGCCGATCGCTCCGACTCCCCGGCGCAGCCGACACGTGAATCCGCGATGGCCAGAAATGAATCGGCCCGGCCGGCAACACCTCAGCCGACCGCCGCAGCCCGCACGCCGAGGCGCGAAACCACTTCGCAGCCCGTCGTTGCAGAAGCATCACCGCGTCGCAACGTCCAGGCACCGCCGGCTGCCTCGCCTCCTGAATCCAGACGTACGGCATCGATGTCCTCCGCTGCTGCCGAATTGCAGCGGCGTTCACCAACGGCCAGCCAACCCGTGGAAACGCCGGTATTCCGACGCGACGCTTCATCCAGCCCGACCATGCAAATGGCGCAGCGCAATCCGCGTCGCGATCAGCCGCGTCCGGTCGTGCCGTCTGCGACCGCTGCCGCGCAGCCCTCCCGCTCAACCGTCAATGCTCCGGCACCGACCACACCGGAAAACATCGAACGACCACGCCCCGTCAATCGCACGGCGCTGCGACAGGGTTCGGCGGAAATGAATCCGCAGCCCATGGCACTGGAAAAATCCAGTGGTGGAACGGCGGGTGTGGGACGTTCGGTCAACCTGGACCGCGATGCCGGGTCGCAGCAAAGCGCTGCCACCACGGCCTCCGATTCCCAGCGACGCCGCGAATCCACCACGCAACGGCCCCGGGAAAACGCACTGGCTGTTCGCCAGATGGCCCGGACACCGCGTAGCACCGCTGCCGAATTGATGCCCAGTTCCGCCTACCGGCCCGATTCCATTCCTGTCGCCAATCGTGCCGCCACCGAACAACCCGCTGAATTAACGGCCAGCGCCAGCGCGTCGCTGTCGCAATCCAACAGCGACGCGCGACGTAGTCATGTGTCCGTCGAACGGGGAACCGGCAACGTGGACGTTGGTCCCACCAAAATTGTCAGCGAGATTCCCGGTCGCCGTGTCGAAGGCGGTGGCCAGCCGGAAATTCAGAACGAGCCGAACAGTCAACAAATGACGCAGCGCGGTGATCGTGGCGCATCTTCGCCGGCACTGGCTTCCGACGATATCGCACCGACCATGGCAGACCCGGGTAATCGCCCCGCCGAACAAATGGCCGCGTGGGAGCCAGCGGCGGCGGCCGAAGCGGATTTGTTATCGCGTCGCAGCGGACAGTCGGCCAGTTCCGGTGGTCCCGCCAACGACGAAATAGCCCGCGACGAGCCCGTCACCGCCAATGCCTCTGATCTGGCAGACTCCACACTCGGTCGCGCCGACCAACAAAGCGATGACGAGGAGAATGACGAGGAAGCGCGACGTCGCAAGGGTGAACTGGCGCAACAGGTAACACGGTCCCGGCGATCGTCGGGCAGCGAGCAGCCCGCGCTTGATGTCGACGCGCCCCTTGTCGCACGAAACGGAACCGCAGGGCAGTCCAGCGATACGACGGCTGAAATGACGGCCCAGGGTGGCGACCTGAATACACGCACGGCCAGTCGCACCGGTGTTACCGGCCAGCGCGGTGAAGCTGGGGAATCATCTATCGCGGCCTCCGGTCCCTCCGGTGATTCAAATTCGCGACGCTCCGACAACGCGCAACCGGATACTCGGCAGGGCACCGCACAAGCTGCGCCTTCCCGATCAACGACCAGCGACCAGCCGCTGATGGCGGCCGGCGATACGCCCGAACTACAAGGGCAACGCGCCTTGGCAATCGGTCAATCGAATCAGATGCAGGATGATCCGAATGTGGCCCAACTGGATCGCAGCACGCCGCCAGGCATGTCGCTGGATATCGACGCTCGCATTGGACCGGCGGGCATCAGCAATGAACTGGAGCCGGACCCGGGCATCGATTCGCGTCGCGCCTCACGCGACAGCCCGGCCGTGCAGTCCATGACCGAGACGCGATTCCGCCGCAACGAAACGGGCGGCTCGCCTTCGATCAGCACCGCTCCGGTAATCGCGCGGGAAGCATTTCGTTCACGTAATAACCCCTCACGTTCTTCCTCCGCGCCGCAGACCGAGGAAGCCATCGAGCTGGGGCTGGCGTTTCTGGCCCGGCACCAGCAGGACGATGGCAGCTGGACACTGGGCGGTTTCGATGTCGGTCAGAATGACGTGGCGGTGCAATTGTCCAGCGACACGGCCGCTACCGGCCTGGCGATCCTGGCGTTTCAGGGTGCCGGTTACAACCATCGCGAGTTCAAGTACGCTTCGCAGTTGCAAGCCGCCATCGACTGGCTGATCCAGCATCAACAGCCATCGGGCGAGTTATACCTGCCGGCCGACGAGCAATCGAATAAATTCTGTCGTTTGTACAGTCACGGCATCGCCACACTCGCGCTCACCGAAGCCTATGGCATGACGCAGGACGAATCGTTGTTGCCGGCACTGCGACTGGCGCTGGATTTCATTGCCGACAGCCAGCATCCTCAACTCGGCGGATGGCGTTATCTGCCGCGACCGTATGCCCGACGCATCGGTCAGGCCCAGCATGCCGACACTTCGGTGACCGGCTGGATGATGATGGCCTTGCAAAGCGCCCGTCTGGCCGGACTGGAAACGGACGACAAGGTGTGGATCGGTATCGAACGCTGGGCCGACAACGCCCAGGACCTGAACGAGCAACACCTGTTCCGTTACCGTCCCGAGGCTCGCGACTCCGACACTACGCGACACGGGCGTGTGCCGTCACCCTGCATGACCGCCGTCGGACTACTGATGCGTCTGTACATGGGCTGGGACCGCATCGACCCGCGTCTGGTCGATGGTTCGGAATACTTGCTGGAACACCTGCCCGACGACTCCAGCATCAATACACGTGATACCTATTACTGGTATTACGCGACCCAGATAGTTCGCCACGTGGGCGGCGAGGCGTGGGAAACCTGGCACGCTGCCTTGCATCCGCTGCTGGTTGGCACGCAGATCAAGGAAGGTGAGATGGCGGGCAGCTGGGATCCGCTGAACCCGGTACCGGATCGCTGGGGAGCCCAGGCAGGACGGTTGTACGTAACGACCATGAACTTGCTATCCCTGGAAGTCGACTATCGCTTGCTGCCACTGTACGACGAAACAGCCAGGTAAGTACTCAATTTGAGCGAGCCCTTGCCAGTTACATATTGGGCCCGACGTTTACGTCGGGTAACTCTGAACGACGACCATTTGCTCCCCGCCCGCAGCAAATCGGCGGGCGGGGAGCAAGATTATTTCTTGCCCGTGAAACCTGAGCTAAAGCTCGGGCCTAATAAGTGATTTGCCTGAAATTGTGTCATCGGTTGCGGCTTGAGTTTGGCTCCAACGAGAAGCCGGTCCAAAGTCTCACGACTTTGGCTTCGGGAATCAAGGCGGTCCAGGACCCAACGACCTGGGTTAAGGGTGTCCACTCATTCCTGGTCGCAAGGTTACTGGATGAGGACTGATTTTCCCGGAAACGCTTTCCCCTTTGATTCATCCGGGTTAAAATCCGTCTGCTGGCGTGATTTCCGCGCTACTTCCGTTTACCTCGCAAGCCAACTTCCGTGGAACCTGTAATGACCAGTCTGCTGCAATCCGTATCCGACGATGTAATGATCCTGGATTTTGAACAAACAAAAATTCTGCATCAGGATGCGGTCGACACAATCGGTTCGGAGCTTCAGAACATTGCTCGCACCACTGACATCAAGAAAATCATCGTGGACATGAATCGCATCGAACTGATGACGTCATCGATGATCGGTCAGTTTGTATCGTTCCACAAACAATGCGAAGCCCGCGGGATCAATGTCACGTTCTGCAATCTGACGTCGCAGATCACGGAACTGTTCAAGATCACCAAGCTGGACACGATGTTCCAGATCAAGGGCACCCGCGAAGACGCGATGAAAGGCCTGTAACACTCCGCCAATGGCAACTCGCTCGCCCAGAGCAATGAATCTGCCGTATTCTTGTTAGCAGACTGGCGCAGGCCCACGCCATGCCCCACAAGGGTGGGCCGGTACTACTCCTATTTGGCCTCTGTTCACAATTTGTTTGAAATTGCGTTGGTTTGCGGTGAGTTCGGTTCACGGCGCGAATTGGTACGACTGTGGCCCGGCTGAATTCGGCCGCCCACCAATGATGATCCCAAATACTTGCGCGCATTGCCTTGGGCGTGCACACAAGTGTTTTGAAGTACGACTTTAGTGTTTGGCCAACCGGAGATGGATCATGAAGAAATTGACGCTGCTGGCTTGTGCGCTCTTGTTGCTGCCGCTGCAGGCTGACCGCAAGCGACAACGTGACCGCACTGAGCGTCATTCCGGAGCCCGCAACCGCGGGTCTGGTCATGGGCGGCCGGATGCTGCCTGATTCGCCGACGCAAACGCGTGGCGTAATCGCACACAACTAACCGTTTGAAAATCATCTCAAGGCCACGTTTTCGGAAGCAACCGGTAATGTGGCCTCTTTTTTGTGACCCTGCCTCTGCAATCGTGGCATCGATATCTCAAAAATGTAGCGATTCGACGATACTTTAGGGCCACCCCTGCGGGGTTTGCATGTCGCACTGATTCCTTTCCTGGGGCTTCGCCCCAGGCTGACTTGGGATCGGCCCGTTGGGCCTGTTCACGTTTCGAAGGGCCGGAGCCAGGTCAGCCCGGAGCAACGCCCTGGTTTTTTGGACTCACGATCGGTTGGGCATGGTTTTTTTGATTCGCGATCGGTTGGGCATGGTTTTTTTGATTCGCGATCGGTTGGGCATGGTTTTTTGACTCGCGATCGGTTGGGCATGGTTCAGGCCCAAAGGGCCGGCGCTTTGTCAGCCCAGGGCAACGCCCTGGGGTGTTCGAAGCGAAAAAAACACGAAGCCCCAAAGGGGCGGCCCTAAACAGCGAGGGGCACTAATTGCCTGAACTCCAACTGCAAAATCCGTGTCGCATGACAGGTTTCCCAACCGTCTTCGCAGTATGGTTCCACGCGAAATCTATATCCACCGGTCCGGATCCATCGTTCGTGTTGCCGCCTGGTGTCCGGTGGATCGCCAACTCGATTACAATAGACAGTTGAAAGACTTTGTTGCCTTGCGGTAACAATCGGTCAATCTCCCATTGTTTCCTCGGGCCCATTCACAAAGATGCAGTACCGCAAACTCGCTCTCATCCTGATTTTGTTTTCCACAGCTGGTTTGCTGGCCATACCCGCCACCGCCCAGCGGAAGGGCGGCGAAGCGGCGCTGGTGCGTACGCAACGGGCCGTCGAGCAAACCCGTCCCACACGACAGTCCTTTGTGGGCTCCCTGCAACCGGTGCAGCGCTCGGTGATCGGCAGCGCCGTGGAAGAACGCGTGGAGCGTGTACTGGTCGAGGCAGGCGATTTCGTCGAGTGCCCCGTCGAGTCAGACGCCGAAGCACCGGTGCTGGTCGAATTGCGGCGGGACACGATTGATCTGGAGCTGGAAGCGGCAAAGATCGAACTGGAATTGCGTGACCAGGCCCTCGCCGAATTGCGGCAAACCATTCCCAAGGAGATCGCGTTGGCCGAGGCCAACGTGCAGCGTGTGGAGGCAGAACTGGAATATGCTCGAAAAAACTACGAACGGTTACAGGGATTGGCCGAGAGCGCCATGTCCAGCAAGGAGTTCGAAGAAAGCTTTGCTCTTTTCCGCGCCAGTTCCGAGGAACTCAACGCCGTCCGCATCGAATTGCAAAAGCTGCAGGCCACGCAGGACATCCGCCTGACGATTGCCCGCCGCAGTGTGGCGCGGCAACAAGCGGAAGTGAGACGCGTCGAGGACCGGCAATCACGCTACGCGATCCGCGCGCCGTTCAGCGGATTCGTCACACGCAAGCTCGTGGAAACCGGAAACTGGGTGACGCAGGGTACGCCCGTCGTCGAAATCGTCCGGATGGATCCGATTGAATTGCAGATCAGCGTGCCTCAGGAACATGCCGCTCGACTGCAACAGACTTTTTCAACCTCCCGTGATGATGGGCCGCCGGCCGCGGTGGTCAAAGTCGACTTCCTGACCGAGCCGCTCACTGGCCAGATCGATCGCATCGTTCCCGACGCGGATCCGCGAACGCGATCGATGCCCGTGATCATTCGCGTCGCCAACCCGCAATACACTTTGAAGCCCGGCTGGTTGGCGCGCGCCGAACTCGAAATCGGCCGACCCCAGCCGGTCACGATGGTTCCCAAGGACGCGCTGGTGCTGAGTCAGGAAACGACACGCATCTTCGCGGTCGAACGGGGGGGTTCTCGCACTACCGTTCGCAGTATCAACGTCGTAACCGGTGCCGTCCGCGATGATTTGATCGAGGTGCGGGGCGATGTCAGTCCCGGCGATGAAATCGTTACCCAGGGCAACGAACGACTGCGTGACCGTCAGGAGGTCAAGGTTCTGGCAGACGCAAGGGAAGAAGACTGAGGCGCGAGGGACAGCACCCATGCCCAGGTAGAAGCGCGACAACGTGCCCGGACGCACGCCCATCGGGGTACTGGCAGCCGGGCTGCCGCCTGTGCTCCTGAAGTTTTTCCGCAGGCAATTCCGTGCCCGCATATTCGTCAGGGCCATCGCGCTCCTGGAGAGACGCCTGTTCCACGCAAGAAACGCGGCCTTTGGTACGGCAACTGCGGCTTTGTTTTCGCGTTCTGCCGGCTCCCCCAAACACGCGTGAGCGTGAACTTCTTGTCACTTGGCCCGGCCTGATTGGAAAGGGTTCAACATGAAAACGAAACGAATCATTGGCCTTGTCGTGGCCGCCGTCCTGCTGGCTCTGCCGGCGGTTTCCGCCCAGCAACCACAATCCATGCCTGTGCTGCAAACGTTTGATCAGGGAATCCCGAGCGACTGGGACTTTTCCTGTAACCGGTCGCTGATTGCGTCCAACTGGGGTAGCGCCATGCGCATCTGGGGCGGCGGGCACGCCATCTTGCCCATGCCACCTCAGGATTTTGCACTGAATTTCCAGTTCCGTTCCGCCGGCGGTGCCGGTGATATCGGTTTCAACTTCACCGATCATAACAACTCAATTGACACCATCACGCTGGAACCGCAGCGCGTCATCTTGTCGCGGCGCACCCAGGTCCAGCCGGGCCAGTTTCAGCATACGGATTACGCATCCGGTTTCGCGACCCTGGGTGACGGCCTCTGGCACGCCGTAACGGTGCAGTACCGGAACGGACGGGTCGATGTCTGGGTCGATCAACGGCTCGTGATTAACTACCAGCATTACAACCGGTTGCCGGCCGGTGCCGTCGGACTGGGAGTCATCGCCAACTCGGGCAACGTGGATTTCGACAACGTCAGTTACGGACCGGCCAGCCAGCCAACGCCGCCTTCCGCGGTGGCTGGTACGACCACCCCGCCGACAACCACACCACCGACAACCACGCCACCGACAACCACCCCGCCGACCCAGCAGATGATGATCACACCGCCGCCCGGACCTCCGGGTCAGTCGGTCGTTCAGGTGCTGCAAACCGATTTGGCGCTGAGCGACATTTACGCTACGCAATTGCGTAACGGCCAACTTTACGTGCGCATCACCAACCGCGGCCCGCAACCGCTGACGCAGCAGCAGGTGCAGCTGGAATGCAATATCGGTGGTTCCATGTCATTGCGAAAATTTCCACTGACGCTGGCCGTGGGACAAACCACCAACCACCTTGTCGGTCCGATCGATACAAGCACGCAGGGAGTCACCGTGCGCGCGACGATAACAGCAATCGGGCTGGCCGACTCGGATTCTGGCAACAATTACCATGAGGAACAGATTCCCCAAGCGACGTTTGGCGGGCAACTGCCTACCGACTTGACAGTGTCAGACATCCTGGCGACCAAAAACATTCAGGGCCAGGTCGTCGTTTCGGTCACGAATCGAGGTCCGGTCAACCTGACAGGCCCGATCGAGTTGTTACTGAACGTCAACGCCCAGAATTACCCGGTTGAGCAATATGTCGTGCCACTGAAAGTAAATGAAACGAGGCAAATTCACACCAATGTCACCATTGATGCTTCGCAGGGCGACCAGAGTATCACGGCCACCGTGCGGCGTCCGGGAATTCACGACACCAATCAATCCAACAACAGCCACCAGGAGACCGTGCCGCGCGTGCAGGGCGGTGGGGCGACGGCTGCCCGTGATCTGGCTATCACCCACATATTCTTGCAGGGCTCGACAGCACCAGTGGGCTGGCAGTCGGTTCGATTCGTCGTGGCCAATCAGGGATCATTGACCGTGATCGGCGACGCCAACCTGTCGTTTACGGTCAATAACGGCCCTGCCATTCCCGTTACTGCCAAACTGGCACTGCCGCCGGGAGAATCCATGCAGATTGCCACGGAACATCGCGTTTACGACAACCAGTTGCCGGTCACGATCCAGGCCCAGCTGAACTTGCCTGGTTTCGCCGACAACAATATGGCCAACAACACTTTGACAAAACAGCTGGCTCAATAGAGCGGCTATGCTTAGAGCGGCTATGCGATCGTTTACCTGGCGGGTTACATCTGACGGTATTGGTCTTGCCGATTGAACCGGCAAGGACGGCACACGCTGGAAGACTTTTCCAATTGTGCCGAATGCAACAAGGAACAACTTGATCAGGCAAGCAATCACGCTGGAGCAATATCCGCCGCATGACCTTCTACCTTGGTCCGCATTGTCAGCCTTGCGTGTTGTATCGGAATTGTCGGCTAGCTCTACCCGTTTGTCGCAAACTCGCCCAATCGTCCGATCCCTATAGAGATTCTGTAGATTCTATGGGAGTAGGTCGGTCATGCGTTGCAATTTGCACATCCTCGCTTCGTCCCTAATGGCAATTTCCATTTTCGGCTCGACCTGCGTAGCCACTGCCAACCACGACGGAGTTGGCCAGGGAGTGGTCGCACAAGCTGGCGACAGCCCGGCTGCTGCAGCCCCGGAGATCTGGCATCGAGCCAGCTGGGGTAACCAGCACGCCAACAGCGGATCGATTGGCGACCTGCTGCAGGCCCCCGTGGATGCCACGCCTGAACTCGCGGGATACGAAACGACGGATTCATCAGCCTACTATGAATTCCAGGATGTCCTGCCGCATGCTCCCGTAACAGAAACTCCGGTACCGTGGTCAACCGATCCCGGGACCTTTTTGCAATTACCGCTCGATGCCTGTTCTTGCAGCGAATGTTGCGGACCCACCCTCGCGCAAATCACCTACGCCCGGCAATGTCCCGGGTATCAGGGCTTGTCCAGACTGGACCGACTGCATGCCCGAATTTCACTCTCCGACACACCACTGTGCGGAGGACAAGGCGGATGTCCGCCGCCCAAAGTGATGTCGGCCGACTTTACCGCGGTTGTATTCACACGATTTGTCGACAAGGAACTGGTGCGTTCGTGGTTACCCAAGGGCCTGATCCTCGACCCCGATTGCCCGTTCCAGGACTGCCATCCGATCATCATCATGTGTGGCGAACAAAGGCGTTTTGCCCGCACCACCAACAAGACGATTTATCCCCTGTGGGGCCGCTACTATGACGAAGCGTTCATTTCGATCCCGTGGGTCAAGATGGCCAAGTCGCCGCAAAAACCACCGATGGGCCTCTATGCCGAGCAGCTCACCGGAACCGCGTTCACGGCCCCGCGTGCCTTCAACAAGCGTACGTGGACCTATCGCATCAGGCCGTCGGTGCTGCATGAGCCGTTTGAACCGGTTCCGCACGCTCTCCTCAGGACATCGCCGTTTGGCGATGCAGTGATCACACCGAACCAGCTTCGCTGGAATGCTTTTCCTATCCCAGAAGAACCGACCGACTTCCTGGATGGGTTGGTGACAATTGCAGGAAATGGCGATGCGCACACACAAGCCGGGATCGCGATTCATATCTTCGCTGCCAACCAGGACATGTCGAACCGCTTTTTTTATAACGCCGATGGCGAATTGCTCTTGGTCGCGGAAACGGGCAGGGTCCGGTTTGCGACAGAACTGGGGGTGATTGAGATCGAACCGGGCGAGATCGCAGTGCTTCCAAGGGGACTAAAATTCCAGGTCACGCTTCCGGATGGTAGAGCGCCGCCGTGGCCACGAACACCGCCGCCATACCCACGAGGCTATGGAACGCGGCGACCAGCTGCGGCAGCGAGGTCATGTTGATCTTCAGGGCGATCACCGCGCCGAGGGAGCCACCGATCAAGATGCCGAGAATGATCATCCAGTAGCTCACCACGTCCGGACTGAGGAGCGTGGTGGCGACGGCGATGACCATGCCGGCGATGCCAAAGATGTTGCCCATGCGCGACGAGTCGGGCGAACTCAGCCCCCGAAGCGCCAGGATGAAGAGAACGCCCGCGACGAGGTAGGCTAACCCGGTAATTGTTTCAGCCATTGTTCCGACCCCCTACTTCTTTTTCTTTTTCT
>CAMYKF010000296.1 GCA_947258905.1 uncultured Pirellulaceae bacterium
TCTTGCTGTATTTGTTTGCTGCGTTGGCGAAGTAGAATCGGGATTATCTGAATCCGGAAGTCAGCAGTGCCACGGCCTTGTTTGAGGGCTTTACATCAATTTTTGTGTGGGTGCCGCAGACTTCCCTGTCCGGGCAAGCTGCGATTTACGGCAGCATCGCGCTGGAGTTTGCCATTCCACTGTTGTTGGTATTTGCCCGTACACGTTGGGCCGGCATCGCTGGCGCGGTGATCTTCCACATGGTGCTGGCTATCCATCCGATATGGGCGACTTCCATCCTGACCTTCACGATGATGATCTTTGCCATGCTGGTGCTGTTTGCGCCGGACCGCATGCTGGACTGGTTCCATGAGCAATGGGGGCGGTCAGGCCGCTGGGGTATTGCCTGGGTGATTGTCGCGTATCTGATCACCGTTGCTGCCGTGCTGGCCACCGTCTACCCGCGCACCATTGACCACCCGTTTGAAAAGATCAGGTTGTTGCACACGATCGCCTTTGTGCCGCATTTCCTGTCCTGCGTCATGCTGTCCGCAGCGGCTGTTTACTTTTGCCTGATCCGGCGACTGTCCTGGAGCACGCCTGCGGTACGGAATTGGAAACGATCAGCGGTTGTGCGCTTCAACCTATGCTGGCTGGTGCTGGGTTTGACTTTTTTGAACGGTTGCTGCCCGTATGCGGGTTTGAAAACCACCACGGCATTTACGATGTTCAGTAATTTGCGCACCGAGGGCCGCCTCGACAATCACCTGTTTCTTGCGGGGGCAGATTGGTTCAATTACCAGAGGCATCTGGTACGCGTGGTCGGCACGGATGATCCGTTGCTGGAGCCTTATCTGGAATCGGGAGACCTGATCACGCTATTTGAACTGCGTCGCATTTGCAGCCGCGACTACGGCAATCCGCCCAATCGAACCTACACGTTGTCACACGACGTTCGGCAACACATGTTTGTCCAACCGCGTCGGCCGGAATCAACGCATTTCGTGCATTACCGAATCGACGGAGAGGACCATGTAGCGTGTCGCGATCGCGGCGGGGGCCATGATCTGTTCAGTCCATTGCCCTGGTACCGGGAGAAATTCCTCGCCTTTCGTCCCATCTGCGCGCCGGGCCGCCCGGCTCCCTGCGATCATTGAGCGGACGTTAGTGGCTCTATGGATTCAGCGATGCGCGCTGACGAGCCGTTTCATTTCCCGTACGGCGTTTTCCAGACCGACGAAGATGGACCGGGAGACGATGCTGTGGCCGATATTCAGTTCGCTGACGCCGGGAACCATGGCGACCGGACGCACGTTGTCGTAGGTCAGTCCGTGGCCGGCGTGCACTTCCAGTTCCGCTTTGGTGCCGTGTTCGGCGGCCAGGGCGATTTTGGATAGTTCCTTGTCCTGGTTTTCGCCGCAGGCGTTGGCATAACAGCCGGTGTGGATCTCGATCGCGTGAGCTCCCAGTTGCGCGGCCGCGTTGATCTGATCGGCACGCGGGTCAATGAACAGGCTGATGCGGATCCCGGCTGTCCGCAATTGCTCGATCGCCTGTTTGACCTTGTGTTCGTTGCCCACGACATCCAGCCCGCCTTCGGTGGTAACTTCCTCTCGCCGTTCGGGAACCAGGCACACCTGATTGGGCCGGATCTGGCAGGCAATGTCAAGCATCTCGGGAATCACCGCACATTCCAGGTTTAGTTTGCACGACACAGTTTGTTTGAGCACGTGTACGTCGCGGTCCTGAATATGGCGGCGATCTTCACGCAAATGCACAGTAATGCAGTCGGCGCCGCCCAGCTGGGCCATAGCCGCAGCCCACACCGGGTCCGGTTCGTTCGTCTGGCGGGCCTGCCGCACGGTCGCGACATGATCGATGTTGACGCCCAGTTTCGTCATTCGATTTATCTCGTTCTGGTTTGGGCCAGTACGGTTGACTGGACCGAGGCGGGTTGATTGCGGACGGGCGAAGTCCAAATGTCAGCAGTCGATCCCAATTTGCGCTGCAATCGTTCTGTCAAATGGATGGCCGACCTTGCATCTGGACACCAGGCAAAAACGACTGGTCCCCATGAGGATTGCCCAATGCCTGTTCCGCCGAGGCGACGGATCGTTTCGACCATATCCGCAATTACTGGCCCATTATACGTACCGCCCTGCACGGGCGAATAAGATTCGCCGGAAAGTTTTCCGTATTCTTCAATAGCGTGCGAAAACTCTTCAAAGTTGGTTTCTTGCACCGCCGGAATAATCGCAAACTGGATCAGTTTCTCCAGACGGTGTGCTCTGGCTGCGTCATTGGTGAGTTGGTGAAACGCGCTGCGTTCCCGCAGGCCAAATGTCTTATTGGCATGGCGATTCAGAACCAGCACTGCCTTCCATTCAACGGGCATGTCCAGCCGCCACGGTGACCCCGCCGCTCGAGGTGCCGCCGCTGCCGATACCTGATCAGCGATCAATCCCCCTTTCGCAAAACCGAAACTGCCAACCATCGATCGTTGCCCCCGGTTCAACTGCATGGCCACGATATCCGTTTCGGGACGGGTCGATTCAAAATATTCGGACAACCCGGTGGCGGTGACATGTGCCAGTTGCGTGCCGCTGCCCAATCCGGAATGAGCAGGCGGAGATTCCATCAGCTCAACGTGGACCCTGTCCAAAGCAAATCCTCGAAAGGCGGCCCATTGGCGGGCATAAGCAGCAACCCGACCCGAGCCGGAAAATTTCAGTGTCTCTGCCGGAGCGATACGCAGCCGGGTGACCGGTTGTTCAATCATCACGCCGATTCCGCCAAACTTTTCTGTCGAATCCGGCGCAACTCTCGTTAGTCCAAAATGCAGACGGCTACCGGATACAACTTCGATTGCTTTGGTCCGAGGCTGTGCAGTCATGCTGAACCATGCCTGGCGGCTGCCGTATCACATGAGGAATTGACATACCCGAGCAGGAACTCGAATGCTTTCAACTCCCGGTTGCCGCCTGTTTTGGAGACAATGTTGCCGAGGTCCACGAGGCGGTCTTGAACAACCTTTTCCGGGAGAAAATCGATACGTGTGGCCAGAATGCTGGCTTCGATCACGGCGTGTTTCGCGCGGTTGAATCCAAAGAAATCCCGCAAGCGTCGGCCGGCGACCTGTTCGCATTGAATGACGGCACGCTGACCGGATATGTCAATGTGCCGGGTACGAAACTCCACGATGCGGCAGCTGTCGGCCAGGTACTTGCAATCGACGGTCGATGCCGGCAGCAGGTCTTTTGGCTCCGACAAGGCATCAACGGCCGAACGGGCAAACAACAGCACGTCATCGGTAATGTGCAAAACCCCTTCACGTGCACGAGACAAATTGGCAAAAGTCGTCGAGGTCTGGAAGGGACGCAGTTCGAACTGTTCCAGTTGCGGATCAGGGCAATGGGGACCCATCGGCGCCACGTTGATCGTGCCGTCGGCATTGCGAGTTGTAATGATCGCTTCCAGAATCATTGCCACGGATGGGGACCAAGTGTAGTTGTTCTCGATGCGGTGGCCGCTGTCGGCGCGGGCTCCAGCTGTTTGGCCAGACGGCTGGCTGCCCGCTGGACGCTGGAAGGTGGTACCGAAATGCCGGCGAGTTCCAGAAAATTGGCCAGCTGTTGATAGCCGCCCTCGGTCAGAATCGATTCCGGATGGAACTGCACTCCAAACACGGGCCACGAATGATGTGCCACAGCCATCACCGTTCCGTCGTCGGTCCGGGCAATGATCTGCAGCGGATCACCAATCGATTTGGCGTCAGCGACCAGGGAATGGTAGCGGCCTGCCGTCAGAGGTGACGCAATGTTGCGAAACAGCGCATGACCATTGTGATGCACGGGACTGGACTGCCCGTGCACCGGTGGAACGCGCACGATCGTTCCGCCGTACACCTGGCAAATCGTCTGATGCCCGAGGCAAACGCCGAGCATTGGCAGGCGG
>CAMYKF010000297.1 GCA_947258905.1 uncultured Pirellulaceae bacterium
AACAGGACAGCCAGCTGATTCTCCTCACGATGGGCCTTTTTTATCGCCTGCCGCAACCTGTCCAGGAATAACAGCCGGTTGGGCAAGCCGGTCAGTGCATCGTGATGAGCGAGTCGCGCCAGTGATACTTTCTGCTCCTGCAGCTTCTGCTGGGCAGACAGGTGTCCGCTGATATCACGTGCGGTTTCGATAATACTGCGAATCGTCCCGTCTTCTTCCCGTAGCGGTGTCGCAATCAGTTCCACGTGTGACAGCTTGCCATCCGGCCCGGCGTGGTTGTGAACAACAGTCGCTCGAGGTGGGCGACGCGGTTTTCCAGTGCAGCGACCCGTTCCGCGAGATCGGTCCCCTTGGCAGACTCCTGAGCCAAACAGGTCGATGCAGTTACTCCCGTCAATGCGACAAGGATGGTAATAGCGATGATGGGCCGGGGCATTATCGTGGCTCCAAATATTCTGCTTTTTTGTTTCAGTAGTACGGCAACGCTGTCTTGATCGTTGGGTGGCACTGCCGGATACGTTGGGTGCCACTTTTTGCTTGCCAAACAGACTGCTCGGCGTTGCCGAGCCAGCCGAGATTGTCCGGGAAAAGTAGCGGCAGGGCGCAAGCCCTCCGGTATGGGACCTTGTGCGACGGACCGGAGGGCTTGCGCTCTGCCGCTAAAAAACACAATTTGTTTGGGTGTAATTCCCGGACACCCTCGGGCGAGCCAGCATTTGGCACCGCTTATTCTACGGCAAATGAAGCCCCGGACAAAAAAAACGCCTCATCAATTGATAAGGCGTGGGAAAGTTTTTGTGTCAAATGCGTTACTTTTTCAAAGCATCGCGGATTTCCGTCAGCAGCTTCACCTCGGCCGGCGGTTCAGCTTCCTCTTCGGCCTTTTCCATGAATCGGGCAGCGACCTTGATTGCCACGAACACGGCGAGGGCAAGGATCAGGAAGTCCATCAAGTTCTGGATAAACGCTCCGTACTTCAGCAAAATCGGCTCGCCGTCTGCCGACTCGCCCATTTTCATTGTCAGACTCGTCAGGTCGGGAACCTGGAACAGGGTCGCAATCAATGGCGACACAATATTGTCGATAAACGATTTCACGATGGCTCCGGCGGCCGTGCCGATCACAATACCGACCGCCATGTCGATGAGGTTGCCTTTGAAGGCGAAATTCTTGAAGTCCTGAATGAAACCCATTTTGCAACTCCGTGTTTTGGGTAAAGCGAATTCGCGTTAGCCAGCTGGCAGTAGAACGTGAATTCGAAAAAGGCGGGAAAGATTTTTCGCGAGGCGAGAAGCGTTCGTCGCGAAGCGAAACGACCAGCTAACACACCGATTTTTACGATGTGTCCGAAATTCCCACAAGATGACTGGCGGGTTGGCGATGGCCCGGCGTGGTTAAATCAACTATGCGGTGGCCATGTCATCGATTAGCGAAACGAGCGTCCGCACGAAATAACCGGATGCGCCGGCATCCATCCAGGCAACCGGTTTTTCGGCAAAACTTGGACCCGCAATATCGACGTGTACCCAGGGAACGTCATCCACGAATTGCTCCAGCAACTTGGCTGCGGTAATGGCGCCACCGGCGCGGCCGTCGCCAACGTTCTTGATGTCGGCAACCTTGCTTTTGATCAGTTCGTCGTATTCGCTGAACATGGGCAGCGGCCATGCCGCTTCGCCGCACGCCATCGAAGCCTCGCGCACCTGGGCACAAAAATCCTCATCGTTGGACATTAGCCCGCCGACCGTGTTACCCAGTGCGACCACGCAGGCGCCGGTCAACGTTGCCAGGTCGATGATCCGCGTGGCGCCCTCGGTCACGGCTACGCTCAAAGCGTCGGCCAGTACCAAACGGCCTTCAGCATCCGTGTTGTGAACTTCGATCGTGGTTCCGCTACGCGCGGTGAGGATATCGCCAAGTTTGTATGCGTTGCCGCTGATCATGTTCTCAACCAGCCCGACAATGCCAATCACGTTGACGTTCAACTGCAGGTTGGCGATGGCCTGCATGGCTCCCAGCACGGTCGCTGCGCCAGCCATATCGCGTTTCATCGTCAGCATGCCGGCGCTCGGCTTGATCGATAGTCCGCCTGAATCAAACGTGACTCCCTTGCCCACCAGTGCCAGCGGCGCCGCGTTTCCGCCACCTTGATGTCGCATGATGACCAGCCGCGGTGGACGTTCCGATGCCTGGGAGACGGCCAGCAAGGCGCCGCACTTTTCCTGCTCGAGTTTTTGCTGATCCCAGACTTCGACGGTGAAGCCGGCCGCCTGCCCGGATTCCTCGCACGCCGCGGCAAAAGTCTCGGGATAAATGCGGTTGGCCGGTTCATTGACCAGCGTGCGCGTCAGGTGAATCGCTTCGGACAGCACGCGGCCTTTTTGCAAGTCATCGTTGGAGGTAGAGCACCAGACGATCTCCTCAGGTGGCTGCAGGGACTTTTCCGCCTGGTACAAATCCTGTCCGCGGCATCCGGTCATGCTGCCACATACGGCATCGGCTGCCGGGTCCAGTTCCAGGGCATAAGCGATTTTGCGACGGGCCCGGTTGGCCAGATGTTTGGCCGCTGCACCCGCCGCCCGAAACGACAATCCCGACGGAGCTTTGTCCGGGTCACCCAGCCCCACAACGACCAGCAACGGGGCGGCGATCGCTTCGAGCCCCGGCAACGCCGTGATGCCGCAAACATCTGTCGAAATGTCTTTCGATTCGATCAATCGCGTTAACAGGCCGCCGGTGACCCGGTCCACTTCCCGGGCGTGTCCTGTCAGCTCCGTGTTCTGCCAGACTCCGATCACCAGGGCGTCGGCGTGGATAGTGGATACCTTGTCCATGGTGGTCGTAGTGATCATGATCGCTATCAGGTTAAATGGTGGTCGGCTGGTTAAAACAGACGGGCATTCTATCGAAGTTATCGCGTTTCGACAGTCGTCGAGACTCCGGCCATGGGATATCGCAGCACCCGACAATGTGTCGATGACCTGAAACGTCACGATCAGCTGATCGTATGTGACGACCCGGTGTCGGCTCGTCTGCAAGTGGCAGAGATCCAGCGACGCGTCTTCGCCAACGGCGGCCCGGCTGTATTGTTCACGGATGTGACCGACAGCCGCTTTCCGATGGTTTCCAACCTGTTCGGCACGCTGGAGCGAGCCCGTTTCCTGTTTCGCGATACGATCGAAGCGGTGCGGCGCGCGATTGAATTGAAAATCGAGCCGTCACTCGCGGTGCAAAAACCGGGTCGCTACTGGAAGGCACCTTTGACGGCATTGTCCATGCGGCCCAAACAGGTGCGTTCGGGGGCGGTTACCAAAAACATGACCAAGGTCGACCAGTTGCCGCAACTGGTGTCGTGGCCGCTGGATGCCGGAGGCTTTGTGACGTTGCCGCAGGTGTACAGTGAAGACGCCCGTCGCCCCGGCCTGGCCCACAGCAACCTGGGCATGTACCGCATCCAGTTGACGGGTAACCAGTACGACATCAATCGCCAGATTGGACTGCACTACCAGATTCATCGCAGTATTGGAGTGCACCACGCGGCCGCCCGCGAACTGGGCAAGCCGTTTCGCGTGAACATTTTTGTCGGTGGTTCGCCTGCCATGACGCTGGCTGCTGTGATGCCGTTGCCCGAGGGCATGAGCGAACTGGGCTTTGCCGGCGCGCTGGCCGGCCATCGCATTCCCATGCAGCGCAACGAAGGTCACTTGCCCATTTATGCTGACGCGGACTTCTGCATCTCGGGTACCATCGATCCGGAATTGCTGCTGCCCGAAGGTCCCTTTGGCGATCACCTCGGTTACTACAGTCTGGCTCACGATTTTCCATTGATCACGCCGGTTGAATCCCCTGAGCTTGATCAGGTAGTTGAGGAAGGCACTTCCAGTCTGACTCCGTGGCGGCTGACCCACGACTTTCTGGTGCAACCGATTCGTACATGGCTGGAAAAGAAACGCCGGGAAACCTGGCGTGGCCGGGCCGCCATGCAACTGGAAGAACTGGAAACCCAGTGGGCCAAAAACCGCGAGCGCCGTTATCTGCCAACCTTGCCGCAATTCGTCGCGTTTACCGCCGGAGTGCCCGCGCTGCAATGGTCGGCCGAAGGCAAGTCGATGTGGCGCGCCGCGTTTCGTTTCTACGGCCTCGCCACGCTGCTGATCGCCGGCGTCATCGCGGCTGGTGGCCTGCTCGTCGCTTCACTGATCTCGGCCAGCAATGACAGCCAGATCAAGTCGCTGGTTGAGCAGGTAGTCGTTGGCGAGCCGCAAGAAGCATCCGCGGCGATCAAACAACTGAGCCAGTACGGCGATGCCGCGTATACCGGTCTTTTGCCCTATCTGGACAACGACGATCCGAAAATGCGATTTCGTGCAGCTGCTGCGCTCTTGCAACTGGGATCTGACGATCCAATGCTGATGCAAACGGTGATCGACGTGATTCCAGCCCTCGACACATCGGAATTTGGCAACACGATCGCTGCGCTGGAGTCTGCACCAGCTCACCATGATTTCCTGCGTCAGGCATGGGAGCGAACGGATTCGGACACCGCCAGGGCACGACTGGCAATTACCGACTGGCACCTGGGTAATCCGGCATTGCTGCAGGAGATGTTTGCCGACCAGTTCGTGCGGGATCGACAAACGGCGGTGATCGATCAACTGAGCAAGTGGCATGGTCCCATTTCCCAACTGGTCGAAATAGTCGTCAGTCGCAGCGATCCGGATTTTCAGTACACCATGTGTGCGGCCATTGGCATGATCACGCCCGATGAACTCAGCGAGCCGGATCAACAGACTTGCCTTCGCATGTTTGATTCATTGCTGGAAGGGTCAGTAGATCCCGGAGTCATTCAGGTGGCTGCCTGGGCGCTTGGCCAATGGAAACAACCGGTGTCCCCGGACCTGGGCTCCGCGGTCAACGCCACCGGACTGCCTCTAATCCGCCAGGAAATGATTGACGGCATCCACTTGACGTTTGTGCTGGTCGAAGGCGGTGAATTCGTCCGAAACGAAGGAATCCTCGAACGACATGCAGATGATTTGCGTTATCCGGGGGAACGCGTGACGATCAACCAGCCCTACTACATGTTGGCAACAGAAACTCCGTTCGATTTGTTTCGCCGGTTTTTGGACGATCCGCGAACCAGTCCCGAAATTGGCAGCAAATACAGGGATCATCCACTCTGGAAGACCGATACTTCTGGTCTGCCGATCTGCAACGTGTCTCGAACTGATACGGCTGAATTTCTGAATTGGCTCAGCGATCGCCTGCAACTGACCGAGTACTATCGCATCGAAGATGGTGTAGTCACCTGGGATTCGGAATCGAACGGATGCCGCCTGCCCGACTCCGATCAATGGGAATTTGCCAGCAAGGCAGGCGCCCGCACCAGCCTGTACTGGGGAACAAACACGGAACGGCCTGTCGTCCAGCAATATGCCCAGGTGGAACTGGGCAGCGGGCGTGATGTGGTTTTTGTGACCGAGATGGCGCAGCGAATTCCCAATCGATTTGGCTTTTTTGACATGATCGGCAATGCGCTCGAATTATGTGATTATCCTCCCACAATGCCGAACTCCGACACATTCGCCTGGCCAGTGACGGCGATATTAAGAGGCGGTGATGTCAGAACGGAAGCCCGTGGCCTTTGCGGAGTCGTCTATATCCCGAATCCACCCCAAGATGTCATTAACATCGACAAACTCGGTTTCCGTGTTGTTCTGCCTGTGCAGGAACAAAAAAACGGGCGCTGATGCAAAACAACGCCCGTTGATTAAAGTTCAAAGTTCGACCCCTAGCGGCAACCGCATCCGCAACCACGACGCGGCCAGCAGCGTCTGGGCGGGCAGCAAGGTCGCGGGCAACAAGGTTGCGGACAATACTGCGGAGGGCAGTATTGCGGCACACTGTACGGCTGTTGCGGTACTACCTGTTGCGGTACTACCTGCTGCGGAGCAACTTGCGGAACCGCTCCATAACCCTCGCAGTAATATCTGTAACAATCTGCCTGGCATTGGACCGGGTCCGACGACCACGGACACATAGCGATGCAAGCGGCGTACAAATCCGGATACTTGCAACCAGGCTGGGGATAACTGTAGGGCGTTGATGTCTGCGGGCAACAGGGTTGAGGGCAACATTGTGGTTGCGGGTAACAAGGTTGCGGGCAGCATCTCGGTTGCGGACAACACTGACGCGGAGCACAGCGGTTCCAGCCACCGCCACAACCCCACTGGGCCTGAGCGGACGTGGTGAACAGACAGGCGCAGGCGAACGCCAACGCAACGGCAAGGTTTCTCATGACAAATTCTCCCGGTGAAAAATCAAGTTGCGGGAGCGATTGTAATTCCGGGCCAACCGCCAGGCAATTTGACGGGCCTGGTTTTGAGGGTTTTTACCTTGCTGGGGAAACCAATTGGGAATTGTCGCGTCACTGGCCTGTGCACGCCCTTGTCGACAAAAGCAGGGACACGCTTTAATAATGCCAGACGCGCGAATACTGCCATCAAGGCTGCTGCACCAGGCCGAGTCGCTTGCCCGGGCAGTTTTTACGCGCTCCGCGAACCAACCCATCTGTAATCCATTTCAAAATCGAGCTCGAGAAGGATCATGAGTCTGATTTTGCTGCTGTCAGTGGCACTGCGTGTTACAGCGTTGACTGGCGTTTTGTTTCAGTGGTTTACCAGTCGCCGTGTTTCAGCGGCGCTGTTGACCATGCTGCTTGTTGCTTTGCTGGGGCAACAGATTTTTCTGTTTCCTGAAACCAGTTTTCTCGCGCTGATCATGGACTTGTGTGTCAGCGCGTCATTGCTCGCATTTGTGGTTTCCCGCAAGCCGGTGAGCAGAACGGAAGGAAGCGAAGGGCAGCTGCCCGTCAGGAAATCCCGACTGGTCATGACAGCGCTCGGCATGACCGCCCTCGCAATGACGGGAATGCTTGTCACGGGATGGCAAGCATACTCAAACAGCCGCGCCGCGGTAATGGATTCGGTAGCTCAGGACAGCCTGGCGGTTTGCCACAGTCTTGTCATGCAGGCTGAACGGGCATTGGAAGATCAGCCCCCGGACGATCAACTGCAGGACCGGGCAATCGAACTGCTTGCGCGAATCTGGAAAGATACCCAGCCGTGGCACCCGGGCAGTTATCTGTGCGTGATCGACGGCCAGGGTACGCTCGCGCTACACACAATGAAACCCGAGATACAGGGCATGGATGTCTCGTCCATCGTTGTCGACCCGCATGCTGAGCAACCGCGAACGATATCCGTGTTACTGGCGCACCGGGCGAATCTGGCCACCCGCAACACGAACCTTGGCGGCGAGCAACAACTTTGCGGATACGGCTACATGGCCTCAATCAACGGTTTGGCGGTCGTGCATGTTCCTGCCCGGCTGGTGGAAGACCGGATTCTGCAGACCGCGGCCCCGTGGATCGTCGCCCTGTTCGTGATTGGGGGCGTGATGTTTCCACTGTCCGTGGGTTTAATTCATGTTGTGTGCCGAAAATCGGAACGGGAGGCGCTCCTTAATTCCCAGGCCTTGCACAGGAACGAGCAATTGTTGCGTGATCAATTCGCCGAACTCGATTTGCTGTACCACACCGCTCCCGTGGGCTTGTGTCTGGTCAACACCGACTTGCGGTTTCTGCGAATCAACGAGGAACTGGCCAGTATCAATGGTCTCCCGGTGGAAGCCCATATTGGCCGCACGGTGCAAGAAGTCTTGCCCGATATTGCGGATGACATCGAACCCATTTTTCGCGAAGTTATCAGCAGTGGCCGACCCCGGTTGGACCTTGACGTGGTCCGCGTTGATCCGGCGGATCCGGAGCGACGGTGCTACTATCTGGCCAGCTATTTTCCGCTGACAGATGACGACGGCAAAGTTCGCGGGATCGGCACACTGGTCCAGGATATCACACGGCGTGTGCGTGCCGAGGAGAAACTTCGTCTCACCAATTTCTCGGTGGACTCCTGCAGCACATCGATTTTCTGGATCCGGCAGGACGCCAGCTTCTTTTATGTCAACAAAGCCACCTCCAGCCTGTTGGGCTATACGCCAGAAGAACTGCTGGACATGCGTGTTTGGGATATCGATCCCGATTATCCGCGCGAAGTATGGCCCGATTTCTGGCAGTCCATTGAGCAGGAGAAATCGCTCAACTTTGAATCACTCATCCGCCATAAGGACGGGACACTGGTTCCAGTCGAAATCACGACCAACCTGCTTGAATTCAATGGTGACGAGTTCGTGTTTGCCTTTGTAACCGACATTACTGACCGGAAACGCGACCAGAGGGCCCTCCGCGAAAGCGAGCAAAGGTGGTCCTTTGCCCTGGACGGCAGCCGGGATGGTGTTTGGGACTGGAACGCGGATACCGGCGAAGTCTTCTTTTCCAGAAGGTGGAAGGACATGCTCGGTTTTACCGATCATGAAATCGGCAGCGATCAGGATGAATGGGAATCACGCGTTCATCCGCATGACAGGCAACGCTGCCTGAACGACCTGCAACGACACCTCGCGGGGATCACTCCCCACTACGAAAACGAGTATCGCATGCAGTGCCGGGACGGTTCCTGGAAGTGGTTTCTGGATCGCGGCAAGGTGATTTCCCGTTCGCCGTCCAATCAGCCATTGCGGGTCATCGGTACCCACACTGACATTACGGAACGCAAACTGGCCGAACAGGAGATCCGGCAGCACCGCGACATGCTGGCCCACGTGACCCGGATCAGCACGATGGGTGAACTCGTAGCCGGTATCGCACACGAAGTTAATCAGCCGCTGCATGCGATCGCGAATTTTGCCACCGCCGCGGCAATCGCACTGCGCGATGCCGAGTCCGCCGCACCTGGCAATTCCGATCTCGTAGACGAACTGAAGGAATGGAATCAGGGTATTCGCGATGCCTCGCTGCGTGCCAGCCAGATCATCAAGCGTTTGCGCGAATTCTCGCGCAAAGGTACACGCGAGCGCGTCGCAGTGGACATTAACGAGATCGTAACCGCATCGATCGAATTAGTGGCGTTTGAGGCGCGCGACTGCGAAATCAGTGTGGAAACGGATTTGGCCAGCGACTTGCCCCTGGCCCTGGCAGATCGAATCCAGTGCGAACAGGTCATGGTCAACCTGTTACACAATGCCTGCGAGGCACTGGCCAACTCCGAATTGCCCCGAAATATTCTTGTACACACCCGTCGTTGCGACGGCATGATTGAATTGCAGGTGGCCGACAATGGGCCAGGCATTCCGCCCGAGGAACATCCCCGGTTGTTTGAACCTTTCTACACCACCAAGTCTACCGGGATGGGATTGGGCCTGGCGATCAGTCGCACCATTATCGAAGATCACGACGGTCGTCTGTGGGCCAGCGACAACCATCATCTGGGGACCACGTTTCATTTCACCTTGCCAACAGCGGTTTACCCTGGCTGCAAGGAGGCGCTCGCATGACCTCTGATCAAGCTATGATTTACGTCGTTGACGACGATGCCGGATCGCGGCAGTCCGTCAAGGCACTGGTTCGATCGATGGGATTGCAGGCCGTCGCGTGCAGCAGCGCCGAGGAATTCCTCACCGAGTTGGACCCCGATCGGCCCGGTTGTCTGGTAACCGATGTGCGTATGCCGGGTATGAGTGGAATCGAATTGCAGGAACGGCTGGTGGCCGAACGGATATCATTGCCAGTAATTATTATCACGGCCTACGCCGAGACGCCGCTCACCGTCAAAGCCCTCAAACAAGGTGCCGTTACGGTATTGGAAAAACCATGTCGCGACTATGAATTGTATGATTCCATCCGGGATGCCCTGGCCAGAGACGCAGACAAACGAAGTCAGTTGGCAAAACAGCAAAAATTCCAGAAGGCCCTGAATGCCCTGACCGACGCCGAACGCGCCGTGCTGGATCTAATGCTGGAAGGCGCTGCCAACAAGTTGATTGCCCGACAACTCGACGTGAGCGTACGTACTGTAGAAAATCGGCGACAGAAAATCTTTGAAAAAACCGACTCTCGCAACCTGGCTGAATTGTTACGTCGCTGCTTTCGGTCCAGTCTCGATAATTCATGAAAATGCGTGCATCTCCGGGTCACGCCAACACTGCCGGCCATCAAGGCTCTTTTACCGGGTCTGCGTGAAAGACTGGCATGCCGTCTTGAACGAATTTGAGCGCATGCACAGCAACTTAACAGAGTGTTGGCCGACCAATTTCTTTCCCCAGCGGGAATGGCAAGTTTTTGCTTCCCCATCGCGCATCCAGGTATTGCGGTTAACCGCAGCTGAGTTCGGCATTCCCGCTGTTACCGGGCGCCAAAATTCTTATTATCTGCTCAACGTGCTTCGACCGGCCATTAGGGCAGAATCTTGCGTCAAGCGAGATTGCATCCGGTCGAAGCATTTTTTTTTGCGCTGCTCGACTCAGCAAACTTTCCGGATCAGGCCAATTTGTGCAACCTGCGCACTACCCACTCAGTGCACAGGACCAGCGTCAACCAGCCCAGCAGCCAGGCCGAAAATTTGCGGGCAAAGTTTTCATCAGGTGAACCCGGCAACCAGCTCTCCTGATCCACCACCCCGATCACACTGGCCAACCCGGCCGCACCTGGCAAGGTCATGTCTTTCGGCTGGGCGACATCATCCTGACCTCCAGACTCAACGGTGGTTGCCTTGCCACCTGTGCGCACGTCAAAAAAGTACTGGCCGCCGGTGCGATCGGCCACTTCCTGCAACAACGCATCATCACGCTGCGGGTTGACCTTTTCCAGATCCGGAATCGTGGCCCGCACCGTGGACCGCAACACGCCTCCGTCGCTCAATGGCAAACTGATTTCATAGTCCCCTTCGGCAGCCGTGGGGAACTGGCCGCTGAAACTGCCGGGACGCGCCGCGTCCTGAATGTTCACCAGTTCGATTTGCCGGGCCACACCATCAGGTCGTTTAACCGACGCGATAACCTGACGCGCCATCAAGGGCTGGTCGGCTGCATCTCGCAAAATCGCCCGCAACACCACCTGGTCCCCGACCCAACAGCGATTGCGATCCACCAACAGCACACCACGACTGGAATCACGCAGCAATCTGCCTTGCGACGCCCAGCGAATCAGGTTCATGTAGTAATCCTGAAAGGACTGCACGTCGACATCGCGCAGCCGCCAGATCTCGCCACTGGCCTGAAACATGACGCGGCCGGCTCCATAGAAATGCGATGCCAGATAAATCGGCAAGCGATCTTCGATGGCGGTTGCCGGATCGGAGAACCAGGCCAGGATATCGGCGCCTGCCTTGGGTTCGTTAACGGCATAGTAACCGTAAACACCGGCGAACTGTTCCCAGTTGGCAGCACTTTCGGCTGACGAATCGCCCAGCCATAAATGTTCGGCCGTACGACCTTCGCGAGAAAACTTCAGCGGGAACGGTTGCTCGCTGCCGAACCGACCCAGCTTCAGCACCGCCGATCCCTGACTGTAAAACGAAACCGGATACAGGGCCCGGATTAAATCGATGGCCTCCTCGCCACGCGCCCGCCGGGTCCATTGCGGCGTAAACACGGGACCAGCTATCACGATCAGGCCACCGGCTTTTTCCGAGACCCAGCGTTCCAGCCAGCGTGTTTGTTCCAGCGACAACTTGCGCCAGTCGGGATCAAAGGCCACGATGCAGTCGTATTCAGACAAATCTTCCGCCGAGGCCGGGAACTCGAACAACAACTCGTCCGCCTCCTGATCCGCACCCGGCCGTGCCATTTGCAGCCACACATCCAGTTGCACATTTTCATCGCGGTACAACTGATTGCGCAGAAATTGATAATCCCGCGTCGGACCACCGGCGATCAGCAAGACGCGGGAACGACGCAGCAGGATTTCCACACTGGCCGAACGGGCGTTATCGGCGGCGTCCAGATCATCCGCTGGCGGCACGACTTGCACGGTATAGCGACGCCGGCCTTCCTCCTGCTCGCTAATCTCGAATTCGAGACTGACCGCTTCGCCGTCCTCAGCCAATTGCAACGTGCGTTCATCTTCCAGCCTGGGGTTAGCAGTGTTCTGGTCCTCGGAGGAAAGCAGTTGCACGCGCGCCGATTCACCGGCCATGCCAAACGACTGAATCACCGCCTTGACGCGAAACTTGTCGCCGGGAAACACCCGCTGCGGCACTTGCAAGTCGCTGATGCGGGCATTGCGGGGGGCGCGGTTGCTGCCCATGCCGATCACATACACCGGAATATTGGCATCATTGGCGGCGGCGATGGCCCGCCGCGGCGCTGGTCCGTCGTTGTTACGCCCATCGGTGATCACAACAATGCCTGCCATGGCGCTGCCGCGGCTGGTATTAACGATCGACTGGATCGCACCGCCCAATTGCGTGGACGTACCGCGCGGAGTCAATTCCTGATCCCAGTTGGTTGCGGCCAGTGACTGATCGGTGGACTGATGATTGGGCGAAGCCTGAAACGCAGCCAGCGTGACCGGCAATTCACTTTCCGCAGGCGGATCGGCCCAGCCCAGCGAGACCCACAGGTCATGATCGCTCGACAGCAAATCGGTAACCGCCAGGCCCAGTACGGCGCTGACCAGCAACAGGCAACCAATGGCGATCGTCCAGGCACTGATGGCTGACGAAGCAAACAGTTTCAGGAAGATGGTGGCGGCGAGCAACACGAGGGCCACCATCAGGCCGCCGCCTGCCACGTTGCCGACGATACGCGAGCGGGCCAGTGAAGACTCATCGGATTGCCAGTGCTGCGCATCAATCTTCTCGATCGCCACCGGCAGTTGCTTGTCAGCGACCGCGATTTCCTCGGGCCGCGCCGTTTCCCCGAACCGGTATACCGTCAGTTGATGATGTTGATTGAGATCAACCAGCAATGAAGTTTGCTTGACCAAATCGAGCACTGCCTGGACGCGTTGCCGTCCGGGCTGGTCAGCAACGGCATCCGACAAGCCCATACTCAGGCTCGTATCGACCAGTACGGCCAGCTGCGATGGTTTGACGATGCGCGCTTCGCTGCGACGCTGCGGACCCAGAAAGAACACAACCAGCCCCAGCACCGCCAGTGTGCGCAAGGTGGCCAGCGTCACGGCGACCGGCCGGGGCAGAGCCTGTGTATCACGGCGATAAATCCACACCACACCCAGCAACAGCGCGGCAACGAGTGCGATCAACAAGGCCCAGTGCCAGACCGTCGTGAGCGGCAACAACGGCGCAAGTTCGAAATAGACTCGCGAATCGGCTTGCGCTAAAAGGGTCAACGTGCTAATGACTCACTCCACGGGCTAACAACCATCGATGCTTGCGCGAGGTCGAGGGATGAAACGATGCGGATCGGGCCAGCAATTGCTCCACGAGCAACGTGATGATCAATACCGCCAGGATCAAGCGGACCAGGGAAGTACCGCGTCGCCCGCGCGAAGCGGGTCCGAACTGGTCCCAATCCACGACTCGCGCCTTGACCTCGCCAATCTCGGCCAACAGATCACGACGCGACAGTAACTGCAAATGACTCTCACTCGTATCCACATTCAATGCCTGACGGGAAAGCTCGCGGCCTGACTGGCGGTTCGTTAACCAGGTTTCGTACACACCCGGCCGATCCGTTTCGTTGTCTGCACCCAGCCGGGCTGACACAACGCTGGTCGAGTCCGCACGCGGTGTGGCAGTGACCTTCCACACGCTGCGACCAAACTCATCATCGGCCGGGGAGGCAAACACCACGTCCGGCCCGTACTGGTCGACCGACAAGTCCCATTGGGGAGTTGAGCCAACCAGTCGCCGCTGTCCCGAGGCGCGCCCCCGCGATACGTGATCCTGCATCAGCAACAAAGTGGCGGGAAACGTCGGATTCCGCAGCCAGTTATTCCACGCACCGCTGGCGGAAGTGAGCGTCGCCAGCACGCGACCCTGGCCCAGTCTTTTTTCGACCATCAACGGCATTTGGGCCTGCCCGCGCACCGTGGCAATTACGGTCGTAGCGTTGTCACCGTCGGCCGACCATTCGATCGGCGGTTGGCAAACCCGGGCCACCTGCACGAGGTCCAGTGGCGAATTGTCGATATCCAGTACCGGAGCGAACACCGGATGCCGCGTCACGACAATATCAGTCGTATTGCCGGCAACCGGCTCGGGGATGGACGCTACACGAGCCAGTGGCAACGGGAACACGCCGCGCCCCTGATCAAACAGCTTGACCGTGTAATGTTTCAGATTGCAGTTCGGGCCGGCAAAGAAAATCACTCCCCCGCCAGATTCCACATACCGACGCAAATTCCGGATCGCCAGATCTTCCAGGCGGTCGACATCCAGCAAAAAAATCGTCTCATATTGGTCAAGTTCGGTTTCCCCGGCATCACGCAACCGGGCTGCCGATCCCGTTTCCACTTGCAGCCCCGTCATGCCGCCGGGACTGAGCGCCAACGAGATGAATCTTGCGGCGTCGCTGTCCGGTCCCTCGATGACCAGCACGCGTGCCGCGGGTGCAAATTGCGTAACCGTCCACGCGCGGTTGTCGGCGGGAACCACATCGGTTTGCAGGACAGCGCGAATGGCATGCTGGCCGGGGCGTGAAAAGAACACCGGGAAGCGACGGGTGACCGTTTCCCCGGCCGGGATTTCGTCGATCAGGATCGTTGGCAACTCGTCAACTTCCGGCTCAATCGATTCGGGTACGATGTCAAGGGTCGTTTCATCCGGATAAGCGGCTGCCACCAGCTCGACCTGCACCTTGCGCGCTGTCTCGTTGCCAAAATTCCTGATCTTCAATTGCATCATCAAAGGGACGCCTGCCACACGGACGCTGCCATCGGCCTGTAGCGAAGTGATGGCCAGGTTGGTGGCCGGGGCATCGGCACAACGAATCAATTCGATGGCAGCGCCGGCAGCCTCAATCTCGGCCAATGTCTGTTTGATTCCCGTCTGAGTCTGCCAGTCCCGTGTTCGGAAATCGGACAAGACATACACGATGGCGTTTTCATCGCTGCGTGTCTGGATCAACTGGCTGACGAGCTCCAGTCCGGCGTCCGGTCGGGTCGACAGGAACGAAGGCTCGATCCCGGCCGCCGCATCGCGAATTGCCTTTTTAATATCACGATCAACCGTGCGCGAGTTCAAATCGGCTTGCGGCAACGAACCACTGCTGCCGGATGTCGCGCGGCCCGCCTGCAACATGCGGTCAGCGGCCGAAAAACGAATCACTGTCACGCGATGATTGTTGCGTCCGTCGATCCGGTCGCCGATCATGTCGAGCGTCTGTCGGGCGTGTTCGACGGCGGCGGTACCGGAGCTGTTGTCGCTCATCGAAAAGCTGTCGTCGACCAGCACGTAGTGGTGGGTTATACGCTGGCCCAGCAGCCGCGCCATGTTGTCGCTTTCGCAACCGACCTGGCCAACAGCGACCAGAATCAGCAGCAGCACGGCGATCCGCGTCAGCAACAACAGCAATTGCCGGAGCCACACCCAGTTGCGGTTCTTGCGGTGGCTGGCCAGCAGGAATTCCATCGCCGCCCAGCGCACGCGGCGGTGTCGCAGGCGATTAATCAGGTGGATGAGAATGGGCAACAGCACCATGGCAGCCGCCAGCCCGGCCCACACCCACATCGACGATGAAAGAATGTTTTGAAACACTTGTTGCGAATGTTGTTTGACTTGCGATCGATCGAATCTCTCACGAGATCCGCTACCGTTGCCCTCTTCCCTCTTTCCTTTTCGCTCTTCCCTCCTGCCTAATTCCTGTGATGCATGCCCAGACGGTTGCTCAGGTAATGCGCCAAGACGGCGTCCAGCGGATCGCTGGTGCGGATCAGTGCATAGTCGGCCATGATCCTGGCACAACCGTGACGTACGGTATCCAGAAACTCATCCAACGCGGTCATGTACCCATCGCGCAAGGCGCGTGGATTGCAGTTGAGCACCGAATCGGATTCCAGATCCTCGAACCGCGTGGGCCCGTCGAAATCAAAATCCAGTTCGTCGTCATCCATAATGTGAAACACCATCACATCGTGGCCGCGTTGTCGCAGCAACTGCAGGCCCTTGAGCGTGGTTTCCGTGTCGGCAAACAGGTCTGACACAACAATCATCATGCCGCGACGGGGAAATGTTTCCGCCGCCCGCTGAAACACGTCGAACAACTGCGTTTTGTCCTGCGGACGGTCCACATCCAGTGCCTTGACGATGGACATGATGTGGTTGCGTTTGCTTTTGACGGGGATGCGGCTGCGGACGCCGGCGTCAAACGTCATGCCACCGACGGCATCCTGCTGGCGGAGAATCAGCCAGGCCAGCGAGGCGGCTAGTGTACAGGCGTATTCGTACTTGCTCAGATGACCGTCGCCATACAGCATGCTGCCCGAGCAATCGACCAGCAGGTGGCAGCGCATGTTGGTTTCTTCTTCATACTGCTTGACGTACAGTCGATCCTGCCGCGCCCAGACTTGCCAGTCGACATGCCGCAGGTCATCGCCGGGCGTGTACTGGCGGTGCTGCAAAAACTCGATCGACTGTCCGAAGTACGGACTGCGATGCATTCCGGACAGGAATCCTTCCACGATATGCCGCGCGCGAATTTCCAGACGGGCGATGCGGCGAATCGCTTCAGGATGCAAAAATCTTTTTGAATCTGGCATCGTTCAGCAATTCGTCTTCTCGTTCGGGCGTATCATCAATCAGTCGCTGGATCACATCATCCGGCGTCACTCCGTCGCTCTCGGCCGCAAAGCTGAGCACAATCCGGTGACGCAACACCGGTTTGGCCAGTGCCTGAATATCCTCGGTGGCCACGTGCGTGCGACCATGCAACAGCGCCCGGGCCTTGGCGCCAATCAGCAGATTCTGAACGGCTCGCGGACCGGCACCCCATTGCATCAACTCGGACACATATTCGGGGACCCCCTCGTGGCCGACTCGCGTTTGCCGCACCAGCGAAAGAGCGTAACGCACCAGATGGTCACCAACGGGCACGTTCAGCACGGAATTCTGCAGCTGCACAATTTCCTCGCCCGTCATGACCGGAACAATGTCGGGTTCGCCCGACACGGTGGTGCGACGGGCAATCGCAAACTCTTCATCGAACGACGGGTACTCCACGAAAACCTTGAACATGAACCGGTCCTGCTGGGCTTCGGGCAGCGGATAGGTGCCTTCCTGTTCAATCGGATTTTGCGTGGCCAGCACAAAGAACGGATCGGCCAGCGGATGTCTCACACGCCCCACCGTGACTTGCCGTTCCTGCATGGCTTCCAGCATGGCGGCCTGGGTTTTGGGCGGTGTGCGGTTGATTTCGTCAGCCAAAATCACATTGGAAAAAACGGGGCCCTCCAGGAAACGCCGTTCGCGCTGGCCGCTGCTGCGATTTTCCTCGATGATCTCGGTGCCGGTAATGTCGGCTGGCATCAGGTCGGGAGTGAACTGAATGCGGCTGAAGGTCAGGTCCAGGGTCTTCGCCAGCGTGCTGATCATCAACGTCTTGGCCAGTCCCGGCACGCCTTCCAGCAGACAATGTCCGCGGCTGAAGATGGAAATCAGCAGTTGCTCCACCACATCGGTTTGACCCACGATGACCTGCCCCAGCTGGTCAAGGATCTTGTTCCGCGCCGCACTCAGCCGCTCGATCGATCCGTGATCGATGGATCCGTTTCCGTTTTCTTTCATCATTAAATCCCTTAATGAGCGCGGCGCCGCGGTCGGAACCGCGTTACCTGGCTAGTTGTCGTCCTTGTCGTTGTTATTGTCCGGAGGCTGCACGTTGCCTGGCGGAAACACCCGCCTGATTCGCGGGTTTGGGTTCCGCTGCCTCAGTCGATTGATCACCTCTTGTTGTTGCGC
>CAMYKF010000298.1 GCA_947258905.1 uncultured Pirellulaceae bacterium
TCCCCAGGTACCAGTCCCTGGCTCACGGCAAACTTGTTACTGTAAACCGCGAACAGAGCTGCCTGAAAGCCGATCGTCACCATTACAGCGGCATACAGCATTGTGTGAATGTCCAGCACAACTCCGCGAATTGCCAGGGGATTGATCGCCAGCAAACAGAATAGCACCAGGCCAATCAGCATCAGCGCCACGCCGGGGTAAAAAAACAACCAGCGGGGACTGTACATCAACAAAAACCGCAAATGACGCCAGCCATCGCTCCAACTCCGCAAGTGCGGTGTCCGATTGCGTCCGTCCGGCGACAGGGTCGTGGGCACTTCGGCGATTTTCATCTTCAACAACGTCGCCTTGACGACCATCTCGCTGGCAAATTCCATCCCGGTCGTGCGCAATTGCATCTTGCCAGCCGCTTCCTTGCTGAAACCGCGCAAGCCGCAGTGAAAGTCACCAACCGGGCTGCGAAAAAACAACCGGCCCAGAAAACTCAGGACCGGGTTGCCCAGGTAACGATGCAATGCCGGCATCGCTCCAGGCTGAATTCCACCTTGAAAGCGATTCCCGATGACCAGATCAATGCCCGCCCGCAATTGCTCGACGAATGGCCCGAGGTCACCAAAGTCATAGCTGCCGTCGGCGTCGCCCATAATGATGAAGCGGCCCCGCGCGGCAGCGATTCCGGCCTGCAACGCGCCGCCATATCCACGCAGCGGGGCGTCAATGACCCGCGCGCCACAGCGGGCGGCGATTTCCTGCGATCCATCGGTGCTGCCGTTGTCGGCAATCAACACTTCGCCTGCGATCCCTGGTTCCTCCAGCGACCGCAGCGCCTTGCCAATGCATATCGGCAGCGTCTCCGCCTCGTTCAGGCACGGCATCAGTACCGTCCATTCGACCGGTCGATCGGTGCCGGCCTGCCCGCCGGTTACCGGGTGCGAGAGGGGATCGGTCGGGCTGTGAGTTGGTTGTGCGTCTGACATGCAGGTCACCAGCGCAGGATATGACTACCTTCAATTATGATCGCTATCGCCGCTACTCCCAACGCCGATCTCGGGAGTCGCCAAAGACGGCGGTCCACGCATCGTCGAGGCTTGCAGCCGGCAGGCACAGGAATTCGGCACGTTTGCCGGGACTCAAGCTGCCGATCTGGTCAGCCACGCCCAAAGCTCGAGCTCCGCTTAACGTTGCCATGTCGAGCAGCGTTTCCGGGGCCACTTGCGGATGCGCATCGCGGATCGTTCGCAATTCGGCTTGCATATCCAAATCGGGACTGGAGGCGCGTGAATCCGTGCCCAGCGCCACGTTGATGCCACGCTCCAGCATTTTTTTCAGCGGCCAGGGCTCGTGCTGGAAAAACTGATGGGTACGCGGACAGTACACGACGTGCAAGTTCTTGTGCCTCGCAATAAAGTCCAGTTCATCATCGGCCAGGTAGTTGCCATGGACGATCAACGCCGACGGAGCGCGAGCCAGTGATTTAAGGTAATCCAGTGGCCGCCGCTCGCGCGGCACAACGCCCAGTGCATTCAGGGACTCGAGCATTTCGCGAAACGGACCGGCACCGTCGGCCAGCCACTGCAGTTCCTCTCGACTTTCGGCAATATGCATGGCCAGCGGCAATCCGTCTGCCACGGCCCAGTCAATCAGCCTGGCAAACAGGTCGGGATGCAATGAGTAGGGAGCATGCGGGCTGATGCCGATACGACACCAATCCAATTTGACGTCCAGCCACTCCCTGGCTTCCGCAAAACGCGATTCAATCTGGTCCTCCTGATTACCCAGTCGTTCGACGAAACAGGTGACCAGCATTTCCTCGAACTCCAACTCCTGAAACCACGGGCTGGTAGCAATCTCGCCGATGGCGATCGTTCCTGTCTCTTGCAATTGCCGGATGCCCTCGGTCACTGCGGCGATCGGCGATGCGCTGGCTGTTTGTCTGGCGGCCACCACTTGCGGAATCCACTCGGTGATGGCAATGCCGGGTTGGCCGACAGGCCGGGACAAGTCGCTGAATTCCAGATGCGTATGGGCGTTGACGAATTTCGGAATCAGCACTACCTCGCCCAGGTCTTCATCAGCGGACGAGCGTCCGCCGGGCGTCAGACTCTGAATGAATCCATCGACGATCGTTATCGAAGCGTTGTGCAGCGGCGGCCCGTCCAGCGTGATCAGCCAACGCGCGCCAAGCGATTTGCCTTGAGGTTGGAACATGCCGCGAAACTAGCACAAGCTGTCGGCATTGTCAGGCGGTTGCCGGCTGCGACCAGTTTAAATAGCGATCCCGCGGTATCTGGCGGTTGCCGAATTTCCACAACCACACCAGCAATCCCAGTCCGATGGCCGGCATGATCAGTGACGCCAGCAACGTGTACTGGACCGCGCCGCCGGGGCCGGTTTCCAGGACATAGCCAAGCCAGAAACGGTCGGTCGCATGGGCCGGGAACTCCGACAACAGAACCGGCAACGCGTTGTGCATGGCATGATAGGCAATGCAAGGCAGAAGACTGCCGGTTTGCACGGCGATCACGCCCAGCACCACTCCGACAAAGGCAGCCATGATCGATTGTTGCAGGATGCCGTGGGCGATCCCGAAAAACAGCGCGCTGAGTATAATCGCCGGCCACTTGCGACGAATCGATTGCAGACCCGACAGAATGAAACCGCGAAACGCGACTTCTTCACACAAGGCCGGAACCAGCGCAATGACCAGGATGGTAGCCAGTGGACCGGGTGAATCGGCGAGGATGGCGGTGACCGCCGTTTGCACCTGCTCCAGCCCTGCCGACGGTGGATAGAGGAACATCACCAGCTGGCTGAACCACACAAATCCGGGATGTAACAGGATGGCAATCAATATGGCAGCGGAGACGCAGGATGCCCGCGGCAATTTCAGCTTGAGTGTCTCGGCCGGTCCACGCGTCAGGAACAACGCCATCAGGATGGCGGGCAAGGCAATCGTGGCGACTTGCGAAATGACGACCTGGCGGGCAAAGCCTGCGAAGGTCATGGAAAGTTCGGCCGACAGTCCCACAAAGAACTTGATCACCAGAATGATAACGCCGCACAGAACCGCTTCGCCAATCGTGGGCAGCGGACCGCGGTCCCGCACCACATGTCGTAACCACGCACCCAGTCCGAACTGTTCGCCGGATCGGAACAGCACTGATTCATTATTGAACTGATAAACGGCCCACCGTGCGCCCATCCAGCAACAGACCAGCGTAATCGCCAACACCGGGCCGGCGAACTGCAAGGCCAATCCGTAATCACTCAACATCAGACTGCGTAACAGCAACAACATTCCGGTCACTGGAATCAGGCTGGTACCCAGATCCAGCCTGGCCGATGGCAACATGGACAACATCATCAATGGCACCAGCGACATCAGCAGTGGGATCAGGTAATACTGTCCCTCCTTGGAACTGCGTGCGAACGCAGCCAGCGCGAGGGCCAGCGAGCTGAACAAAGCCACGATCGGCACCAGCCCGACAATCAGCCACGGGATGGCTGTTAGTGGAGGGAATCCCATATCGACGGGCAGGTTGGGTCCGCCGTTGCCCCCGGACAGCTGACTGATCACGAGCAATCCGGTGACGGTCATACTGAGCAGGTTGAGGATGGCGGTGGCAAAACTGAACGTAGCCACTGTGAGGAATTTGCCGGCCACGATTTCCGTGCGTCGTGCGGTGCTGCTAAGCAGGGTTTCCAGCGTGCCTCGTTCCTTTTCACCGGCGCACAGATCGATGGCGGGATAGAAGGCTCCCGTTAACGCCCAGATCAATACGATGAACGGTAACAGTTTGGCCCACATGGCCGCCTGGCGTCGGGTGGGTGGTGCCACGTCCACGGTTTCCACCGAAACCGCGGCGAGGGAATCCGGCGAGAGGTTCATTTGCTGGAGTCGCAGTCGCAAACCGGCA
>CAMYKF010000299.1 GCA_947258905.1 uncultured Pirellulaceae bacterium
CGCATCATTGCCTTGGGCGTGGCCCTGTTCGCGATCAATGTGCTGGCTGAAAAATCCTCGTCGGCCTTTAACAACCGCGTGGACCTGACCAGCGAGTCGCTGTTTACGCTGGACCAAACCACGCGTGATACGATTGCGGCAGCTGAACGCAACGAGCGGCCCGTCACGATCCAGGCCTTTCTCAGCCCCGATGTGCCGCGCAAGTATGTGAATACACGCAAAAATCTGCTGGGCATGCTGCGGCAATACGATCGCCTGGGAGGCAGTCACATCGATGTGCGGTTCGTCGATGTCGAGCCCAACAGTCCGCAGGTCGAAGAAGCGACGGCGCAGGAAATCAAGCCTCGCGCTTCACGGGAAGAAGTTGGCGGTCGCATCATTGAACAGGATGTTTTCATGGGCGTGGTACTGGAAAGCAAACTGGATCGCGTCGTACTGCCCTTTATTGACACCGACACCTCAATCGAATATCAGCTGACGCGTTCCCTGGCCACCGTCACTAGTCCGAAACGCCGACTGAAAATCGGCATTCTCAAAAACGACTTGCACTTTGACAACATTCAATATCAGGGCCGGGAGTACGATTGGCTGGCGTCCCGCACAATGCTGGAACTCAAAAACCAATACGAGGTCGTCACCGTCAGCCCCGAAGAGTTGCCTTCATTTGCACCTCCCAAAGACGACGCAGCGACCAGTCAGCCTGACGACGGTAAATCCCCAACCACGGAATCCGGCGAGTCCGACCCGAACGACAAAACCGAGGCCAGCCTGAAGGATGAAGAACCGGCCGACAACGACGAGGAATCCGCGGAGGAGGAGGAAGATCGGCTGGATGTACTGATCGTGGCGTCTCCGTCGACGCTGGACATGGTCGGCATGTTCTACCTGAACGCGTACATCGAAGCGGGCAATCCGACGTTGCTGATGATGGATCCGCTGCCGTTTTACAACCGATTCACCTGGCAGTATCCGCGTCAGTTCGGAGTGATCAATGCGCCCATGCAACCGCGAATCGACGAGCAGGCGGGATGGGCCGTGATCTTGCCAACCACGCAGGAAAAGGCGTTTGGCGGAACCGCCCAATCCCTGCTCGACACGCTGGGCATCCAATGGGCCCACGATCGCACGGCGTGGAGTCTATTCAATCCCCACGTCGGTTTCAAACCAGCGATTTCTCCAAATCTCGGAGAGCGCTGGCCTGATGAATACGGACCCAAACAGAATCTGTTTGTATTTGCCAAATCGTATGCCGACCATCGGGCGTTTAATCCCGAACACCCGATTTCGGGCGGGCTGCACGAACTGATGTTCATCTATCCGGGTTCGTTGGCCCCCAATCCACCCAGCGAGGATGCACTCGGAGAAACCGTTGAAGCGAAAACTGCGTTTGCCCCCCTGGTCATGCTCAAGGCCGGATATGCCGGCCACCTGACCTGGGGTGAGTTGACCGAGGATCTCGTCAGTGAACAGCTGCAAATCAACCAGTTTACCGGCGAAACCAAACTGATCACCGGACCGGAAACCAATCCGGCCACTGGTCACATCACGCGTAATCTGCGAGCCAAACCGAAATTGAGACGAACGGCCGCCGCTGACGAACAGGCATCGACGGAGGAGGACGACGACGAGGCCACCGGTGCGACCAGCGACGAATCCACGGCTAACGACGATGAAACGGATGAATCCAGCGAGGACGACGCCCAACGCGGGCGTCTGGATGACTTTACCCATGTCCTCGCTGCTCATATCAAGGGCACAAGGGGCAGGAGCAAAATCAATGCGGTGGTGATTGCCGATGTGGACTTTGTCTCCGACCTGTTTTTTACGCAGCGGGATAACGTTGAAACGCCCCTCGACAATTACACCTTTTTCGTCAACTGCATCGAAGTGCTGGCCGGCGACGAATCGCTGGTCAGGTTGCGTAATCGCCGCCCCGTGCCGCGCACACTGACCACGATTGAACGCATGACCGAGCCCTTCAAATTGCAGGCCGTCCGTGAACAGGAAAATGCCGAAGCCGCTTTCAATGAAAAAATGGTGGAAGCCGAGGAACGTGCCAAGGCCCGCGACGAGGAGTTGAGTGCCGACGAGGAAATGTCGGTAGCCGAACGATCGACACGCAGCATCTTCAGTCGGCTCAATGAGGAGACACGATTGCTGCGGCAAAACGAACGATTGCAGTCGGAACTGGATGAACGCGCCGAGGCGATTCAAAGCGAACAGCAACAGAAGACTCAATCCGTGGAATCATGGGTGCGTTGGCTGTCGATATTGTCAGCCGGCTTGCCCGCACTGTTCCTGGGCAGCCTCGTGCTGCTCGTCCGCACTTTCCGTGAACAACGTCAGATTGACCCGCAACGCCGAGTGTGAATTGACCATGAACGAAACCAGCAAAACGGCCGCTTTCATTGTTTCCGCGATCATTCTGGCGGTGGCCGCCGCTGCCGCCCAGTACATGACGCAGCCGCAGCCAGTGACCGGCTTTGAAAAAGTGGGCGACGAGTTCTATCCGGAATTCCAGGACGGCCTCGATGCGAAATCGCTGGAGGTGACGGTATTCGACGACGAGACCGAGGAAGAACGCCAGTTTTCTGTAGCCTGGTCCGACGGCCTGTGGCGAATTCCCTCGCACCACAACTATCCCGCAGAAGCCGCCGAACGACTCGCCCGCACCGCCACATCCATCATGGGATTGAAACGCCAGGCCTGTGTGGCCCGACGCGAGGGGCAACACGCCACTTATGGAGTCGTCGATCCGGCCGACGATACGGCCGAGGCGGATTCAGCCGGCCAGCGGATTACCTTGCGCGACGAGCAAGGTGAAATTCTCGCCGACTATATCATCGGCAAGCCGGCTGGCAACGTCGACGATGATCAAAGTGAGTGGGGCCGCATCGTTGACCGCCAGGCCGATTACTTCTTTGTGCGACGACCCGATGAAAAGGAAACGTTTGTGGCCGAAGTCCAGATCGATCTGTCGGCCCGCTTTGCCGACTGGATTGAACCGGATTTGTTGAAAGTTGACCCTGACGAACTGAACCGGCTGGAAATCGACAATTACGAACTGATTCCGCAAGGCAATGCCGTTGCCAAGAATGTTCTCGACCGCCTGCAACTGACCAAAGACGACTTTGGTGGCTGGGAACTGGCCGACCTCAGACCCGAAGCCGAGGAACTGAATGCCGCCAAGGTCCAGGAAGTTGTCGATCTACTCGATACCATGACGATTTCCGGTGTGCGACCCAAGCTGAAACTGGAAGGGGAAACGCTGGTCAATTCCGATCTGTCGATGAATCGCAAGTTGCAGCAGCGTTATCCGCAACGTTTTGGCAATATGCTTGCCATGCTCCAGCAGGAACTCGAGTACTACGGATTCACGCTGGGTGCCACCGAGGAAAACCCAAACGAAATCACTCTGCTCGGCTCACGCGGCGAAATGCGGACCGCCACCAACTCGGGTGTACTCTACACGTTGTACTTTGGGCGCACCGTTACCGGCGACCAGTCGGAAATTGAAATTGGTGCCGCCGTCACCGGTGATGCCGCCGCCGACCCGGAATCCGAATCCGAGCAGGAATCCGAACCCGAACAGGATGACGAACCGGCCGGTGATGAAACATCCACTGGCGATCAGCAGGGTAACAGCGCTGAAACGACTGGATCGTCACCCGGCAAAAGCCGCTATGTGGCGATTCGCGTTGATTTTGACCCGGCCGCACTCGGCGATCCGCCCCGAAAGCCCGAAGAGCCGCCCGCCGCTCCGGAAAAACCCGAGGGTTATGACGAGTGGAAACAAAAACAGGCCGGGATGGAGGCCGGCGAAGACGAGGCCGGCGAAGAGGAGGCCGGCGAAGACGAGCCCAACGAACAGGAGCCCAACGAACAGGAGCCCAACGAACAGGAGCCCAACG
>CAMYKF010000300.1 GCA_947258905.1 uncultured Pirellulaceae bacterium
CCGGTGCGCTCGATGCGTTTGAGGAATTGCTTGGGAATGATCTGGTCCGTATCGACATTGGCCCGATCGATGACGGCGACCAGCCCGCTGTGCGTGGTAAATGGTTGCATCGGTTTTCCTGTTAGTTGCTGAAGTCCCACTGGCGAATGTCGACAAAGTGGCCGGCGACGGCGGCTGCTGCAGCCATGGCCGGGGAGACCAGGTGAGTCAGTCCGCCCTTGCCCTGACGACCTTCAAAGTTGCGATTGCTGGTGGACGCACACCGCTGTCCCGACGCCAGTTGATCGGGATTCATACCCAGGCACATGCTGCAACCGGCCTCACGCCACTCGAAGCCCGCTTCGACAAAGACCTTGTCGAGTCCTTCCTGTTCGGCGGCCTGTTTGACCAGTCCGCTACCTGGTACGACCATGGCCCCGACATCGCTGTTGACTTTGCGACCCTTGATGACGGAAGCTGCCAGTCGCAAGTCCTCGATACGCGAATTGGTGCACGAGCCGATGAACACGCGGTCGACTTTGATGTCAGTGATTTTGGTGCCCGGATTCAGGCCCATGTATGCCAGTGCCGATGCTGCGGATTGCTGTTCGTATTCCTCGCTGAACTGTGACGGATCGGGTATCGCCTGGTCGATGGCCGTAACCTGTCCGGGATTGGTTCCCCAGGTCACTTGCGGAGCAATTGCGGTCGCATTGAATTCACAGCGACGGTCAAAGGTCGCATTGGCGTCGGTGGGTAATTGTCGCCAACGCTCGACAGCCGCTTCGAAATCCTGAGGCGCAAACTGGCGTCCGCGAATGTACTCGAACGTCGTTTCATCGGGTGCGATCAATCCGGCTCGCGCGCCCGCCTCGATGGACATGTTGCAGATCGTCATGCGTTGTTCCATGCCCAGTTCGCGAATCGCCTGGCCACTGTACTCGACAACATGACCATTACCGCCCGATGTGGAAATCTGGCCGATCAGGAACAAGATCAGGTCCTTGGCCGTGACCCCGGGCAACAACGATTCATTGATGCACAGTTCGAAGGTTTTGGGCCTCGTCTGTGGCAAGGTCTGAGTGGCCAGCACATGTTCAACTTCGCTGGTGCCGATGCCAAAGGCGAAGGCACCGAAAGCACCGTGCGTGGATGTGTGGGAGTCCCCGCACACGATGGTCATGCCGGGCTGGGTCAGCCCCAGTTCCGGTCCGATTACATGCACGATGCCCTGGTTGATGCTGTCCAGATCATACAGGCGAATGCCAAATTCCTTGCAGTTGGTTCGTAGCGTTTCCACTTGCTGGCGGGAGACCGGATCGGCAATCGGCAACAACCGGTCCGTCGTGGGTACGTTGTGGTCTGGCGTGGCGACGGTCAATTCGGGGCGGCGCACCCGGCGACCGGCCAGCCGCAATCCCTCGAATGCCTGGGGGCTGGTGACTTCATGAACCAGGTGAAGATCGATGTAGATTAGTGCCTGGCGACCGGGCTCGTGATGCACCAGGTGCTGGTCCCAGATCTTTTCAAACATCGTCCGCGGCGACTTGGCAATCATTAATTCCTCAGGCAAACTTGGTTGAATCGCGCTCTCAGGCAAGAAACGGCAGCGTTTTGCGGCCAGGTAATTCGCCTACCCGAAACAGGGAGCAGTCGGTACACTTTCGCCAACCCAAATCACCACAAGACTTGCCGCCGCTGAATTATAGCGAAACACCTGTTACGCGCGTACGCGGCAGCTCGTCGACTCCTTTTCGCCAGTGTTGCCATCGTGTTGGAACTGCCAGAGACCGTTCAGGTGATCATCCTCGCCGTCGTACAGGGGATTGCCGAATTCCTGCCGATCAGCTCGTCGGGGCATCTGGTCGTCATCAACGCCTTGATGGGTGGCGAGGGCGGCTCGCTCGAATTGAACGTCGTGTTGCACTTTGGAACGCTGCTGGCGATTATCGTGTTTTATCGTCAGCGAATTATCGAACTGCTGACCAAGGATCGCCGTGTGATTCCACTGCTGATCATCGGTACGATTCCGGCTGCGGTCATCGGGTTGTATTTGAAGAAGTACCACACCGGCCTGCTGGAAAACCCGTTGCTGGCCGGATTCATGCTGGTGGTCACCGGGTTCATGCTGATGTTGTTCACCAGGATTCCCAACGGCACGAAAAAGTATCCGCAACTGACCATCCCGCCGGTGCTGGCGATTGGGTTGGCGCAGGCAGCGGCCTTGCTGCCCGGCATCTCGCGTAGCGGCGCGACCATCGTCATGGGAACCGCCACTGGCCTCGAACGACAATCGGCTGCCACATTCTCGTTTCTGCTGGCAATTCCTGCGATCGCCGGTGCCACTTTGCTGGAAGGCAAGGATATGCTGGAGCAGGGAGCCGCCACACCTGTCTGGTTGCTGGCAACCGGATGCTTGATCGCCTTCGTCGTGGGATTGGGGGCGTTACGCTGGCTCGTGAAATGGATCGAGCAAGGCAAATTGCATCTGTTTATGTACTGGCTGATCCCGTTCGGGTTCTCGATTGTCGTATGGCAGCTGTACGAAATGGTGCGGCAATCTGGCGAGGCCACCGTCGGCCTGTAGGGCTGGCGCAAGTTATGGGCTGTCGATATTGACCGCATTCCAGGTATCCGCTAGTTACCTGCTGGCACTTTTGCGCCTGCTGTTAATTCTCGCCGATTTGTGGACCGCCGATGTCGATCATCCAGGGATGGATTATGCGATGCATAGCCTGCGGGCTACTGGTGTCGGTGTGCGCGCCACTGGCAACAGGTCAGTCAGCGGAATCGCCACCTGAATCCATTCACAGTCTGCAGACCCGTTTTCTGATTCTGCGTACGGGCGGCGTCTATGCGGGGCACCTCGAACTTGACGGTGGCCAATACGTGATTCGTCGCGACAACGGGGCCTCGGTGCGATTCCATCAGGGCGAAGTCGACTTTGTTGCCGATTCAATGCAATCAGCCTACCAGCGGTTGCACTCGCGTTTGGAGCCGGACGATGTGCTGGGCCATCAACGCCTCGCTAACTGGTGCATGCGCAACCGGGAATTTAACAAGGCGCGCAAGCAGCTGGATATCTTGCGGCGGATTTCGCGTAACTCGTCGACAATCCGTTTATTGGAGCGGCAACTGGCCAATCTTGAGAGATCGGTCGACGAGCCGACCACACAACCAACGTTGCCGCGGGAAGAACTTCCGCCGGGTATTCGTCGACTGCCCAGGACAGGGCTCCCGCTGGCTACGCGCGAGGAACTCGAAGAGTTGCTGGATTCCTTCAGCCGCCAATCACTGCGCGAATTCACCACCTCGATCCACAACCGCATTGTCAACGGCTGTGCCGCCGCCCGCTGTCACGGCGATGCCGGAGCGAGCATGCGATTATGGCGAGTCGATAATCGCGGCGGGTTGACCTCGACAGGCGTGCAGAGAAACCTGCATGCCATTTCCAGGTTCCTCGATCGCAGCAACCCGCAGGCCAGCCCGCTTCTCCAATACACGTCGCAAGTCCACGGCGGCATGAAATCGCCAGCCTATGACGCAACGTCCCATCATTATCACGCCATTCGCGATTGGGTCATGACGACCGCCATCGATGGGTTGGTTCCCGAAGTCGCCGAAAACGAAGAGATCACGCAAACCAGTTTTTTGGACGAGCCGGCAGTCGCGCCGCCAACGGCAGCGCTGCCGACCGCCGGTGACCTGCCTCCCTCTCCTGTTGATCTGTTGTCGCCGACAGAACGATTTGTGCCGCGGGACGAGTTTGATCCGGAGATTTTCAATCGCAAGTACGGTAATCCGCCGCCAAGCGCGCCGCCCGAACGACTGTTGCCAGAACAGCCGGCGACGAATCCCCGATCCAGGCCAGTGCGTTCGCTGCCGCCGCTGGATGATCGCTAGAACGACAGCGCAC
>CAMYKF010000301.1 GCA_947258905.1 uncultured Pirellulaceae bacterium
TAGGCCGGGCAGGACTCGAACCCGCGACAAAGGGATTATGAGTCCCCTGCTCTAACCAACTGAGCTACCGGCCCCTGAAGTTCGGTGGAAGCCGAACATTCCGTATTTGATTCTAACGGGTCGCTTTTATCTGTCGAAGGGCGGACATCTTTATCAGGCGGGAGGCTGGAGGCGAGAGGCTGTAGGTAAAGGAAGAGGGTGTGATGTCGCAACTCGCAAGCAGCCTTCTATAACCAGGACAGCTGTCGACTAAAATCGGTTCGGCTGATGCCGGCAGAAAGTTAAAGTCAAGCGTCGCGGACCGCAGGTTTAACAGGATCGACAGGATGAACGGGATGACGGTAGAGGGCGAATGCGAGCAGGGACTGTACCACGGAGACACGGAGCAATACTGAATGGGCTTCAACTCCGTGCCTCCGTGGTTATCCACAACCAGGAAGAATAGTCCTGTGGATCTTGTTAATCCTGTCAAGAAAAAGTGTGTTGGCCCTGATCCGACGCATGCGGACTTCGGCGCGCTCCCTGCGAGTCTGAGCCTCAGGGTTGAAGACAGGCGAGCACCCAATCTGGTTCATTCGTGATTTTCTGTCGAAGGGGAGGCGCGAGGGAAGAGGGGTGAGGCGAGAGGAAGAGGCAGAGCTGCTGATCAAGATAACTACGGAGACATGGAGTTGTGCCGATCTATTTTGCCCCATGGCTTCGTGGTTTGCCTCATGGCGACCCGCGCAGATCAGGAACCGCTGATTAACACAGATAAACGCTGATTGCAGGCTGCCGGGAATTAGCGTCGACAAGTGTCGATTAGCGGTAACCCTCGGCAGGCGCGAGGGAAGGTCGTAACCTTGCCTATTACAATTCCTGACTGAATCGCCGATTCAGGTCATCATCAGGTGCGCTCGGCAACCAATGAAAGTGCGGCGTCCTCGATGGTCAAGCTGCTGGCCGGATCGGAGGACTGGTCAAAGTGGATGCGAACTTCCGGAGCGCCGGTAGGGTGGAACTGGCGGACCCCCGTCCGAGCCAAACGCCGACCGACTCTTCCCGTTCGCTTGATGCGCAGCTCGCCACGCTCCACCAGGATCTCGAACTGTTCATTCTCCGATTTCCCGTAGACATACGTCCCGAGGATTTGTCGCTGTTCGTCCTCAGGAATGGGCTCGTCCTTTTCACCGATATCCGCATCACCCATTTCCTCAAGCCAGTCGACGACTGATTCAGCCTGCTTGCCACCGATTTTGGCATGGTACATCAGTGTAAAGCCGTGCGGACCATGGGTCCTTTGGATGCCTGGTTGCGCAGTGATCATGCTGCGCAGGACATCGACCTTGCCAAGCATGGCGAACGTAAAGATCGTAGGCCGCGCTCCGTGCTCCATCAGGAATTCTGCAATCGCTGTTTGCCCGCGATGAGAGGCCGCTCCGATCGCCGATTCCCAGTCACCAAAACCCCAATCCCAGCTGGCTTTCGCCAGCGCCGGACGGGGTGTGACCAGTTCCTTGACCTTTTCCAGATGAAAATGTGAGAACGAAACGACCGCTTCGACTGCGGAAAGATCCTGCCGGGGGAATCCGTCATCGATGTTGGTTGGGGACGGCCGTGTTAACAAACCAGTTGCCGACTCCTGTGGCAGGCCCAGCAATCCGGCAACTCCCAATGCGGGTACCGAACCCAGGAAAAATCGTCGGGTGGCATCTGCCATGATCGTCTCCTGATAACCAAATTGACTTTGCCGTTCGATTAACGACCGCACACTGTGACAGCCAGTTTAGTACTATTAGATCTCGTTGGAGCAGTCGTGTGCCGTTATGAGTTCCCTGCTCTAACCAGCTGAGCTACCGGCCCTCGCATCGTAAGGACGTGCGAACAACCAATTTAGTTCATTTCGAATTTTCTGTCGAATGGACCGTCTTGACGGAACATGGGTGTCATGACAACTCTGCCAATTGACTGCCCTTTATCCTTGCAGGTCTTCCCGGTTGATTAACCGCGCACCATGCAAGACTCGCAATACCCGAATTCCGCCACGGACAGATTCGTAGAAAACCAGGAAGCGTTTCCTGACGATAATCCGTCTCGTATTCTTCCTAAGTCGATCGACCGATTCACCAGACAAAGGTTGGTCTGCGACAAGTTTGAGGCGACGTCCGATTTCATCCATTAGGTTGTCAGCTGCATCGGGACTGTGGTTTTCAACAGCAACATAGTCCCAGATTTCGTCCAGGTCGCGACGTGCCGATGCGGTGAGGTCGATTCGGGCCATCAGGACGCGTTGTTCTGGTCCCAACGATCCCGGCCGCGACGTTTGATGTCCCCAATATCCAGTTCTTCGACGTGGCCTGCGGCCATATCGGCATCTGCCTCCGCCAGCTTCTCACGAATTCGGTCGTCGACAAGTTCTTGAAGGCTGGCGATATCATCCAATCGCATAAGGTAGACTGGACCCGATGGGGTCTCGCCGTCTAGCCGGATTGGTCCCACCGGGTGTTGCTCGAGTGCCGCAAGAATTTCTGGCGTTATTTGAGGATTCATGATCCAATTTTAGCAATCAATGACGGCTGGGACCAGAAACAGATGCGGGTGTCATGACACCCGCAAGTAAGGTCCTGCAGGGTTTTCTGAGGTCTTGATGCGAGTGAATCGAAACGCCGCAACTCGCAGAAGACAAAGAGTTTGCCGGCGGAAGGCGGGATTTGTCGGCGAGTACGCCGTGCCGTTATGAGTCCCCTGCTCTAACCAACTGAGCTACCGGCCCCTGATCTCGGTGGATTCCGAAACCTTGGTGCTTGATTTTAACGGGCTGGCCATATCTGGCGAAGGGCAGGCATTTTTCAGGCGTGAGGCTGGAGGCGAGAGGCTGCAGGTAAGAAATCGAAGCAGTTGTGGAGTCGGAGCTTTTAAGAGATGCGCTCGCGTATCAAAGGGACAACGCTAGAAGGGATATGGTTCGGTGCACGCTGGTCAAAGTTCGAAAGTCACTTGCACTACAGATAGCCACGCACAGGCAGCTGCAGGTTCAGATCTCGGCGCCTCTGTGTCTCCGTGGTGTGCTTCGTCGCAACCCGCGCCGATCAGGAACCGCTGATGGACGCTGATGAACGCCGATAACTTTCTGCCGGAAATTAGCGTTGATCAGTGTCGATTAGCGGTAATTCCCCGGCAGGTGCGAAGGAAGAGAGGTTGGACGCATTCGGGCTATCGGGGCGCGTTTTTCTTGTCACAACGCTCACGACCACGGCGTTTGATGTCCTCGACATCCAATCCTTCAAGCCGATCTGCGGCAATATCGGCATCTGCTTCCGCTAACTTATCACGTATTCACTCGTCGACAAACTCTTGAAGATTGGCGATGTCATCCAGTCGTATCAGGTAAACCGGACCTGATGGAGCTTTTCCCGCCAACCGAATCGGCGCCACAGGATGGTGCTCAAGTGCAGCAAGAATTTCGGGTGTGATTTCCGGATTCATAATCCAATTTTGCCATTCAGAACCGGTAGGGACGCTTGTGTGCCACCGACACTGGTTCAGTCGGCGGGATCGGTCGGCGGTGTCGCCTGGTCTTCGCCGTCACCTGGGGCATCGATCAATCCGGACAAAGCTTCGTGCAGCTGCTTGCGGCGAATCGGCTTGGCAATATATCCGTCCATCCCCGATTCCAGGCACCGTTCCCGGTCTCCTTTCATGGCGTGGGCAGTAATCGCAATAATCGGAATTCGACTTCCTGTATTCGCTTCCTGTTTCCGAATTTGCCGCGTGGCCTCCAGACCGTCCATGTCCGGCATCTGGACATCCATCAAAATCACATCAAAGGGCTGGGAGGTTGGCTGAGCACGCCAGCTTTCCAGCGCGAGGCGTCCGTCGTCAGCGACCGTGACCTGGTGTCCCCATTTTTCCA
>CAMYKF010000302.1 GCA_947258905.1 uncultured Pirellulaceae bacterium
CTGAAGATCGACTCGAAACTGTCGAACAACGGAACCAGAAGAATGCCCAAAACCGTAGCGCCGACGGCCACGAACCGGGCCACACGGAGGTAATATTTGTCCGGCTGCCCGGGTTTGGCCAGCTTCCAGACATCGTTAACGAAGATGGCGGAGACTGCCGTGATCAACGTGTCCAACGTACTCATCAACGCCGCAATCATGGCCGCCACGATCAGGCCGAACAAGCCCGCGGTTCCACAAACCGTGTCCGCAACCTTCACAAAAATATCGCCGGCTGCAACTCCCTGCGCCTCGGGCATACCGGCACTCAGCATCGATCGACCGATCCAGCCGGCGCCGCCCACCGCGATCGCGACCAGGGGCATCAATAGCAGAACGGTCAGCAGCATGGCCCGGCGTCCATCCTGCACCGACTTCGCCGACAGGAATCGCATCAGGATTCCCTGGTTGATGAAAAAGAAAGCGAAGGTCCCCGTCATGGCATCGGACCAAAACAACCCGACCGCGTGCAGCTTTCCACTGTCAGCCACCGGGGCAAACGGCAATCGGTGGGACTCGGGCAACCCTTCCCAAAAGGCCGCCAGTCCACCCAGATGGTGAATACCGAGGACAACGACCGCCAGGCCGGCGATTAACAGGAGGACCCCCTGAAACAGGTCCGTCATCAAAACCGAGGTTTGGCCCCCGGCGTGTAGATACAACCCAGAGAGGACCGCCATCAGGGCGGCGGTTTCCACGACGGGATAACCGAACAGGCCGTGCCCGGGTACCTGACCGAACACGACGCCGTAATCGAACAGGCCGTCCATGATGCGCCCGATCGTGAGCAAATTGATGCCGATATACCCTTCCAGGTACACCAGAAGCATCAACAAAACCATCAACCGGGTGCGGCGGTCAAATCGTTTTTCAAAATATTCCGGCACTGATTGCAGCCGACCGAAGTAAACGATCGGCAGCCAGCCGAGCAGGAACAGCGGCATAATGAACCATTCATTGGTATACGGAACCAGCGAGGCCAGGCCAAAATTGAATCCGACTTCCGAGTATTGGACGAAGCTGTAGGAGCCGACGAGGGTGGCCACGCAGGAGATTGAAATCAGCCACCACGGGTAACGTTGCCCGCCAAAAAAGAAATCACTGGTCGTGTGCGTAAACTTGCCGAACCACATCCCCAAAAGCACAATCCCCGCAAAGTAGGTGAAGATGACGATCCAGTCGGCGGCCACGAAATTGACGTCAACCGCGGCCAGCGGAGGAAAGTAAGATAGTTGTCCAAGCGTAGCGGTCATCCAGTCAGTTCCCGGCAAGGAAGATCCAAATGGCGTGCAGCGCGGCAAAGACGAGCAAACCGGCGGTCATCGTGACCACCAGCCAACGGCTTTTCAAGTTGTCCCAATGCACGGCGCCGACGCGAAAGAGCATGAAAAGAGTGAGCAGAAATAGCGCACCGCCGATCACGTATTGATACAACCAGGCTATCCACGGCTCATGCATGAAACATTTCCTACATCGTTTTGTATGAAAGCATTGATTTGGCTAAAACAATTCGCCTCCTGGATGAGTATTCAGTTCATTCATTTCGTCGAGACCCGATTGTAGCGAAGCTTCGCAGTCCCGCGTCAATTGCGCCATCGTGTTCCGTGAATTTTTCTGGAATGCCTCGAGGTAGCTAGTCAGGTCGATCGGTTCATTCACACAGGAATAGACGTGCCGCGGGGCCCAGGGAGTCTGGGAAACGCTGGAATGATCTTCGACGAGCTTCTCAACGGTTTCGGCATACCGGTCAAGCGTCGGTTTTTCCTGGATATAATCGCCCGCGTAGCTGAGGATGCGCAGCGCAAGAATCGCCTCTTCCGCCCAGTGCGTGGCCTCGGGGTGTTGCGCATCGCGATCAGAGTCAATCCGGATCTGGTGAATGTGACTTCGAATTCTTCGAATGCGATCGATCAGGGAATCTCCATCTCGCGTCTTCACATCCAGACGCGCTTCCAGATTCTCAATGATCGGTTTGGCCAACGTTTCCAGCAGGTCCACAAAATCGAGATCCTCTGCCGGCGTCGACGAATATCCCAGTTTTTCCAGTTGATTTCGAAGGGCCCGCGTACCGATCCGCATCAGTTCCGATCGCAGATCGATGTCGGGGTTGTATTCGGTTCCGATGGTTTGCGCCAACGACGACACTTTGCCAACAACGGCCCGTCGCTGATCCGTTCGGTGGGTGAACTTATTCGATACAGGAACCACGTAGACTTTCGCATCCGACCCCAGGTTCTTTTGTGCTTTCAAGGCAATAAACGAAGTCCCGTCCAGAAAAGGGCAGGCCCGGTCATTCATGAAATAGACATTCCCTTCGGGAAAAATGGTCAGCGCATATCGGCCAGTTTTGAGAATGCTGACGGCCTGTTTCATCGCTTTGCTGTCACTGCCGTCGCGGTCCACTGAGAAGGCGCCGAACCGCTGCATAAGCCAGGCGTTCAGCTTGCCGCGCTGGAACACATCATACGCGGCCATAAAACAGGACGTGATTTTGAGCCGACGCTGGACTTCGCCCATGACCTGCGGATCACTATGGGTGGAATGATTGGCGATGAACAGGATCCGTGCACTCGGGTCGTTGCGCAATGGACCCACTCGTTCGGCATCGTGCAGGCTAATGCTTTTGATGCGATGGCGCTTCGCCGGCAGAATCAAAAAGCGATTCTGCTGTTGCAGCAGCCAGATCATCAACGGATTCGGCTTCGGCGGATACGATTCATACGGCGTGTCGGCAAATTGAAGCATGGGGCTATTCTAAGATTGGATTCGGCGAACACTACCCGTCGCGCCACCAGATGAGGCAGGTTGCTGCCGAAGAGCGTTTGCCCGGCACGGCCTCGGCTGGTGAACCTGGATCCGGGCAATTCGTACATCGACCCGAATGGATACGCCGGAGCAGCCGTTACCGAAGTCAAAGCCGTGAGCAACGAGCACTGCGCTTGTCGGTTCAGGTATACAAAAGAGTAAAGTGCGCCCACTGCACCCGGTTGGTGTCAAACGCCCACAGCGTTCCGCCTTGATTGCCGCCGCGACTTCTAGATGTTCCATAGACGATTGCGCGATCGACAAACGCAACTGAAGGTCCCGTGCCGTCAGTTGCCATGAATGTGTGACGCGTTTCAAAAACTCTGGTGTTGAGATCGAACGACCACAGTGTGCGCGGCCCGGATACAACTCCGGTGGTTCCATAGAGGGTGGTGCCATCAAGTGCGGTAACGGAGTTTGCTTCTCCCTGTGCAAAAGCGTGCAACGAATCGAGCGTATTCGTTGAAGTGTCAAATGACCAGAGCCTACTAGGGCGAGGCCCATCCTCATTCGTCGTGCCATAAAGTGATGTTCCATCTAATAGGCTTAGATACGGAGGACAACTGTCAATATCATAATCAAAATGACGCAATACATTTAACTGCCCCTGGGCCACCGCCGCGATTTGGAAAAAGGCAGCGGAAAAGAAAACGGCCCAACACAATTTGGCAGCGCAAGTCTTAGGTTTGATGGTAAATCTCCTTATGCAATATCGTCGCCGGTGCATCATTTGGATTACCCACGGTGGACCAGCCGAATGTGACCTGGGCATGCACACCGCTCGTTGACAGGCCGACGCAGCAGACTGCCGTTAACAACGTCAAACGAATCGATGGTTCTCGGATATGAAATATGTTTTTGAAACGGGAGATAGGAGATAGGAGTAAGTGTCGTCTTCAAACGAGGGGAGCAGCGGGGGGGAGCAGCGGGGAGCAGCGGGGACACAGCCTTCTGCAGGAAGGATGGGGCAACGGGGAAGAGCGTTTGCCTGTTGCAGTCAGAGATTTTCGATTTGAATCATGAATATCGAACAAGGAATATCGAACG
>CAMYKF010000303.1 GCA_947258905.1 uncultured Pirellulaceae bacterium
CCAACAAGCGACTATCCGGCTTTTTGGGGCTCTCAGCGGCCGGAATCCGGGTCAGATAGGCTAGTTTGGAAAGGCCTCAAATTGTCGGCTTCAACAGCCAAGATCGTCCTGTCGTAACGAGCGACGACGATTGTCATCAACTGTAGAAAACGGCGAGGCTAATCGGAACTGATGGGCCAACAGAGCCGACGGCGCGGCCGCGGGTCTTTAGTCACTCATAGCGCTTTCGCAATCGCTGTCGCACCCGACGCTAGCGCGTTCGGCTCATTCGAGGGGGACTGAGGTGCTGCTTCAGGAGACGCACCGTCACGCCGCCTCGATAATCATGGCCACCGCGTTACCGCCGCCCAGGCACAGGCTGGCACAGCCGAGTTTCTTGCCGTGGGCTTTCATGGCGTACATCAGGCTGACCAGCACCCGTGCGCCGCTGGCACCGATCGGGTGACCCAGCGCTATTCCGCCGCCGTTGATATTCACAATCGACATGTCGAGCCCCAGTTCATTGACACAGGCCACCATCTGAGCGGCAAAGGCTTCGTTGATCTCGAACAACTCGATATCCGACAGAGAGATCCCGGCCTTTTCGACCGCTCCACGCACCGCACCAACGGGAGCAATGAAAAGATCTTTGGGTTCGGTACCCGAAGTGTGACTGGCCACGATACGGAATTTGAAGTCGTGGCCCTCGGCGGTCGCCGCGTCACACACCACAACCGCAGCCGCTCCGTCATTGATCGTCGACGCATTGCCGGCCGTCACCAGGCCGTCCTTTTGGAAAACCGCCCGCAAACCCGCGAGGCCTTCCGCGGTCGTATCGGGCCGCGGGCCTTCGTCGGTATCGACCACGGTTTCTCCCCTGCGGCTTTTCACCGTTACCGGCACAATCTCATCTTTGAACACGCCATCGGCGACCGCTTTGGAGGCCCGTTGCTGGCTGGTCGCGGCGAACTGGTCCTGCATCTCGCGGGTGACGTTGCATTTCTGGCTGATGTGCTCGGCGTGGTTGCCCATATGACAGCCTTCAAAGGCACACGTCAGTCCATCCGAGACCATGACATCGATCATTTCGAAATTGCCCAGCTTGATGCCGTCGCGCAAGCCTCGGGCAAGGTGCGGAGCGACGGTCATGTTTTCCATCCCTCCGGCCACGATGGCCGACGCGTCGCCGCAGCGGATGGCCTGGCCAGCCATCATGACAGCCTTCAGACCCGAACCACAAACCTTGTTGACCGTTACAGCCGCAATCGTGGGAGGCAAGCCGGCTTTCAGGGCGGCCTGCCGCGCCGGGGCCTGGCCAACTCCGGCCTGCAAAACGTTCCCCATGATGACTTCATCGATCTGGTCGTTCGACAAACCCGACCGTTCAATGGCACCGGCCACAGCCACACCGCCCAGATCGGTGGCGGTCAGTGTTTTGAACGCTCCGCGAAAGGAGCCGATGGGGGTACGTGCGCCGGAAATGACAAAGGCATCAGACATTTTTCTGGTTTCTTTCAACTTGGTGGCCGTGTGCAATGGATTTGTCGCCAATTTAATCGAGGGCAGCTGTCAAACCAATGGGCTGGAGGACTACGTTTTGCGAGACGGGGACAAGCCAGGCGACCTGGGAGACGCAGCCCCTCTCCCTCGGGGAGAGGGTGTCCCGCCGCGCCGGGACGGGTGAGGCATACATCCTGCCGATTCAACAACCGCAAACTTTTAACAAGCCATTTTTGCCCCGGACAGGTTTGGCCCTCATCCGACCCCGGCTTTCGCCGGGGGCACCTTCTGCCAAAGGGAGAAGGCCCATGCGGCGTGCTTCTTCATGCAATTGCGTTTTTCATTCGATCGGCAATAATTTTGGCGTTGAAGCCGGCCTCTGGTCCAAATCCAACTCCGGGGGGTTTGACGTCGCCTGAACCACTTGTCTTTCCACCTCCCCCCGGCAATTCCTGCACCAACGTTCATGATCACGCTGGACGAGCGGGGCGGGCGGCTGCACCGATTTCGATTGCAAGGATAACAACATGTCGACCACGCTGACGGAACTGGAAAAAAAGCAGATGGCCCAGGCCGAGGAACTGTTGTTCTCGGGCGAGCAAAAGGAGGGCTTTTGCAAGGACCTTTATTTCGGCCGCTTCCGCGAAGCATCCATCATGCCGTACCCGGAATTGCCCGAATCGGCCCAGGCACTTGGCGATGAAATGGTCAGCAAGGTCCGCGAGTTTTGCGATAAACACATCGATGCGGCGGAGATCGATCGCGAGGAGCTGATTCCGGATTCCGTCGTGCATGGGCTTGGTGATCTGGGCGTGCTCGGCATGACGATTGGCACCGAGTACGGCGGTGCAGGCATGTCCCAGCAGAATTACTGCCGTGTCATGGAGGTCATTGGCGGGCACTGCGGCTCGACGTGCGTGTTCGTCAACGCTCACCATTCCATCGGCATTCGGGCGCTGGAGCTGTTTGGAACCGACGAACAAAAGGACAAATGGATGGCGCCCCTGATGACCGGTCGCCAGCTGGGAGCTTTTGCACTGACCGAACCCCAGGCCGGGTCGGACGCCGCCAACGTGCGCACCCGGGCCGAACCAACCGAGGATGGCCAGGGCTATATCCTCAATGGCGAAAAACGCTGGATCACCAACGGTGGCATTGCCGATTGCCTGACCGTGATGGCGCGAACTCCTGATCCCGCTGAGCCCGATGGCAGAATCACGGCGTTTCTGGTCACGCCCGACATGGACGGCTTTGAAGTGCTGGAAGAACGCATGGAAAAGGTCGGCATCCGCGGTACCGCTACCGGCCGCATGAAGTTCACCGACATGTACGTTCCCAGCGAGAACATTCTGGGGCCGGTCGGCAAGGGTTTGCGCGTCGCGTTGACGGTGCTGGATTTTGGCCGTACCGCATTCGGCGCCGGCTGCACCGGCGCAGCCAGGTTCTGTCTGCAAAAGATGGTGGAACGCGCCAACGAGCGGATCCAGTTCGGCAAGACACTGGGTGAATTCGAACTGGTTCAGCAAAAAATTGCCGAAGCCGCTGCGGATACCTATGCCATGGAAAGCGCGACCTGGCACACCGCCGCGCTGATCGACAGCGGGGCCGATGACTACATGATCGAAACGGCCATGCTGAAAGTGTTTGCCAGCGACCAGCTGTGGCGCATCGTCAACGATTGTTTGCAAATCTGGGGCGGCAAGGGATTCTTCACGGACGAGCCGTTTGAACGCATGATGCGCGATGCTCGCTTGAATCAGATCGGCGAAGGCGCCAATGACGTGCTGCGCTGCTTTGTTGCCGCTGTCGGGCTGCGACATCTGGGCAAGGACATGGAGTCGATTCAGCGCGAAGCGCTCAAAAAACCCTGGCAAGCCGGCAAGCTGCTGCCCAAGTTCCCCAGGATCCCGGTCAGGCACGATCACCTGAAGTACTATTCACGGCAGTTGTCACGACAGATTGGCCAGTTCTCATGGGCCTGCCAGGTCGCCCTGTTCAAGCACCGTGAAGGCATCCTGAATCGCCAATTCGTGCAAGCCCGACTGGGCGATATCGCCACGGAGCTGTTTATGTCCAGCTGCGTGTACTCGCGACTCAGTTCGCTGATGGTCAACGGCACGATTGAGGAACCGGTCAAGCTGAAGGAATACCGCACGGGTACGCTTTATTTGCGGCTGGCCCGGCGACGCAACCGGATTCGCTTCGACGAACTCAAGGGCAACTTTGATGAGGAAGTGGTCGCGGTAGCCAAGGACTGGTTGAACCACGATTTTGAAGTATAGTCAGGTGCGATTCGTTCCCCTCTCCCTCGGGGAGAGGGTGTCCCGGCATGCCGGGACGGGTGAGGGCATTCGCATCATCCCCCTGTCTTCGTCCGGTGTCGTCTTTGTCCTCGCGCATGCGACAAAA
>CAMYKF010000304.1 GCA_947258905.1 uncultured Pirellulaceae bacterium
AAAGTCGCGTGCGCGCAGACTGACCAGAGGTTGTCAGTCATGTGAGCCGCATTATAGTTGCCTTGCATTGCGGTTCAAACCGGCAGACAAGACACGCTACAACCGGGACCAGTCGCCAGAAACAATGGTGGCGGCACGTCAGGAACGCGGCCGCGCCGTAACGCCCGATTCAGTCTTCCTGACCCGTATACTCCTGATCCTCCTGGCCCTCCACCGGCAGACCGTGCCGTTCGTCCAGCCAGTGTCCCAGATCTATCTGTTGGCACCGCACGCTGCAAAACGGAAACACCTTGCTGGTTTCCCGATTAAAAGGATGGCCGCACAAACTGCAATGGGCCAGTTCGGACGCTGATGAAGAGGAGCCATTCGGCACGCGCAAGCCCGATTTGGGCGGAACCTCGACCCACGACATTCGCGAATTTTCGTTTTTACCTGAACCTGATCTACTCATCCTGGCTAACCTGCTGTTCAACGGTGCGGTCCGGAGTGGTCTGGCTGGAGAGGAATTCGATCAAGTCCCGAATTTCGCTCAAGCTCAGTTTCTCGGTGACGTCATCCGGCATGGCGGATTGGCCGCGCCGCATCTCTTCGATATCCGCCTGCGGTATATGTACCATAATGGCATCTGCCGTGATGATTGACAATGTTTCCCCGGTGGATGTTTTAGGCACGCCAATATGCGTGTTGCCGTCGATATCGACAACCACGACGGTTTCAAAGTTCTCCGTAATCGTCTTGTTGGGCTCGATGAGCGATTCCAGCAACAGCGCACGCTCGCGCTGCTTGCCAATCTCCGACAGGTTGGGGCCCACGTCACCACCGCTGCCCTGGATTTTATGACAACGCAAACAGGAGACATCCAGACGATTGTGGAAGATGCCCGATCCCGCCTCGGCATTGCCCCCCTCCAGCGTCATGCGAAAGGTAAATTGCGGATCGGCGGATTCCCTCTGCTCCCGAAACTCGTCTCGCATCTGCCGCAGCCGGTCGTCCTCACGCTGCTCAACAGCCAGCCACAAATCCAGGCGTGAATCCGGCGGTATCTGATCGAACTGGCCCAGCAATCGGGCCAGCATCGTAGCGGACGGCTCATCACTCATCTCACCAAGAATTGAGAGGGCATTTTGTCGTTCCGCCCGGTCGTCGCTGTTGGCTGCTTTTTCCAGCCACGGCAGGACAGCGTCATCGGATTGCCGGGCCAAATAACGGCAGGCAGCCATCCGCAACGCGCTTTGCTCACTGGCCAACGCCAGCTGGATGATGTCGTCACGGTCCGGCGTGGAAAATTCCAGCAGCGTCGTCAGTGCCCACACCTGATCATCGCCCTGTGCCGACTGGATCATCTCCCGCAATCGCGGTTCGACTTCAGGCAATCGCATGTTGCCTGCCAGTCGCAACGCGGCGCTGGCAAGCCGTTGATCGAGGTGGGAGTCATTTCCGATCAGTCCCCGGACGATCAAACTGGCATCTGCCCGGGCCTCGGTCGGCAGTGGTCGCCACATGCCCAATACATGATCCAGTGTCGGCGGTGCATCCCACTGGCCCAGCATCTCAATCGCGTCCAGCCGCCGCTCGTGGATCTGCGTCGAATCATGAATGAACGATTGAAGGCGCGCCAGTGAATCCGCCTCCCCTAATCGAAAGTTCGCATTGATCACGCGACGCGCCAGCGGATCGGTCATTGCCGAATCGCCAGCCAGTTTTGCCAGGTCCGGCATCAATTCCGGGATCGGCAAATCATGGATGGCTCGTGCGGCTTCCAGAACGACACGCGGCTGCGAATCGAGCAACAGCTTTTTCAGCAGGTCCGTATGAATTTGTCCGCGCTGCGCGCGTTTTCTCAACGCCACGACGGTTGCCAGACGAACCGCGGGCTGCTCATGCGCGGCCACATAATCCAGCGACTTACCGAGTTGACTGAGTGCCATGATGCCAGCGTGCCGCAGCATGGGATCGCGGTCGGCGTTGGCGGCCAGCATGTCAGCGATTTCGTTAACGGCAGATGGAATACCCGCTTTGCCTGCGGCCATGGTTGCAAAATACTGCACACGCGGATATTCGCTGGCGAGCAGCGGCAGCAGCCTTGATGCGAGCGTCGATCGCCATGTGGCGTCATCAGGAGCCCGTTCCAGCAACTCACCGCTCAGACGGGACGCGTGCGCCTGCACTTCAGGATCCACGTCACTTAATGATTCGCCCAATAGCACTGCAAACGACTCATGCAATGCAGGGTCTGCCGGATTGGCCCGCACCAGTTGATCGAGGCCCCACAGCCCGTGCAACCGACCGACCCGCCAGGTTGTGAATCGGGCTGCCGTCTCCAGAGAGGCCGCCGATCCGCGTCGCACCAACTCGAATTGCGCCTGCATGCGCACCCGGCGATCCGCATGATTCAGCAACTGCAACAAGCGACCTTCACGCAGCGCGGACCAGTCGCCCGCCAACAACTCTTGCACTTGCCGGATGGCCGCCTGGTCTGCGCCAGAGTCCGAAAACGCGTACACCCGGCCCTTGCCCAGCCCGTCCCAACCGTGCACCCAATCGCTGATATACAACCGGCCGTCAGGCCCAAAACAGCAATCCGTGGCCAAAATGTTCCAGAACGTGTTTTCCTCGTCCACGATCTCGAAAAAGGCACCCTTGGGATTCAGGCGAAACGTCTTCACGCCACTGCCCGTCGTTTGACCGCGGAAGTCACAGAGCAAAAAGCGGCCTTGCAGGTGATCGGAAAAGCCCGTGCCGGGGTAGCAGGCGAATCCTGACGGTCCGTCCGCGAAATTGTTGATCGGAGGCACGATATACGCCGGTGTCGAATCGGGATCGTAAGGATGCCAGATCCGCTCGCGGTTAAACGGTCCCCGATCCGGCAGATACTGGTACTCCATCCGCCAGCCGGAATCGCCGCCCTCGACGACGTACACCATACGGGCCCGGTCGCCGCTGTCGGAGTTGTTGTCGCCGGTAAACAGATTGCCGTTATCGTCGAAGGCGAGTTCCTGCGGGTTGCGCAGCCCGGTCGCGACAACTTCCAGATTCGAACCGTCCAGTTCGCAGCGGAAAACGGCCCCCGAAGACGGATCCGAAATCTGTTCGTTAACGTGATAGCCTCGATCACCGATGGAAAAGTACAGCCGCCCGTCGGGGCCGATAATCAATCCGTGCAGGTCATGCCCGCGAAACGCAAAACGGACGCCAAATCCGTCATGCAACGCCGTCCGCTTATCGGCGACTCTGTCGCCGTCCTGGTCTTCGAGCTTCCACAATCGCGGAATGCAGGTGTAGTACAACACGCCGTCGACAAACAGCGCCCCTGCGCCGGTCCCTTCCTCGATGGCGTTAAAGCGATCGGCAAACACGGTGGATCGGTCCGCCCGGCCATCGCCATCGGTGTCCTCCAGCAATCGAATGCGATCATCCTGGCGAGTGTATTCAACGGCTGCCTCACCCAGATGTCGGCGGATGTAGGCCAGTCGATCGGCGACGGTTTGCGCCGCCAGATCCTCTTCCAGCCATTCAGGATGGTTGCGGTTGTCTTCGATACCGCGTTCCTGTCGAAAGGATTCGCAGACAAACACGCGACCGCGTGCATCGATGTCGATCGCAACCGGATTGGCGACGTCGGGTTCGGCCGCAAACACTTCCGCTGTGACCCCTTCGGGGATCAGAAATACCTGCATCGCCCTCTGCGCTTCGTCACTGGCGGCGGCGATAGCTGGTTCTTGCGGAGGCGGTGTTTGTGCCGCGAGAGGACCGGGAAGAACGACAGGCAAAACCGCAACCGCCAGGCAGGCGGAACGAATCAGGTTGTGCATCATTGATCTGAATTCTCAGCCGGGGTTTCCAGTTTCGCTCGCCGTTTCTCCTGCTCCTCCGTGGCTTTTTGCACCAGGTCGGAAGCCCAGGCATCCTCGCCGTAGATGTCGATAATCGACTGGTACAGATCGATTGCCCAGGCGGGGCTATTTGTCGTGCGGGCTGTGTTCAGAGTTTCCTCGATCATGCGTTTACCTTCGGAAATTTGCTTCTGCGCCTTGCGTTCAAGCCTGATGGCCAGCACCTGGGCCATTTCGTATGCTCGCCTGTCATTGTCCGCGAGACGTTCCCCCTGACTGCGACACAGATTCAGCAGCGACAACATCATCGAGCTGGCCCGTGGAGCATCGCCGGCCTTGATCTCCGCGATTTCCAGAAACTTGCGTTCGATGCCCGACAGCGGATTACGCTCGGAATCGCGTCGCTGCCCCAAAGTATTACGGTATTTCAGGACCAACATGTATTCAGAGGCTTCGCGCACGCTTTCCACCTCTTCATGTTCGGGATAGAGGCTCAAAAAACGCTCAATCTCGTTCCTGGCACGGATGGGATAATTTTCATGCTTACGGATTTCCGCCAGCAGGTCCCCGGCGGGCGGTGGACGAATAATCGCATACCAGACTCCAACTGCCGAAATTCCTATTACGGCCAGCAACGCCAGCACCAGCGGCCAGGCGTTTGTCGATTCCTCGCCTCGCGTATCATCAAGTTTCTTGTTGCGTTGCTGGGGCGTGACCTCGTTGAAATAGTCCGGGCGACGCGCGGGCAGTTCATCCTGCAATCCGACGGGTTCCGCATCAGTGCGTTGATTCGGGTCGGCATCTTTGGAAACCGCGGTGGCCTGGAATTCAGCACCGCTGCGTGCCGATGTGTCACCCTGGCCACGATGCCCGGTTGTGTCGGACACAACAAACGTCTTGCCTTCTTCGTCAACCTGGTCGTCGGTCGGCACGACCTGGGTTTCCATCTTGGGCGCGTTCTTGACCGCTTCCAGCACGTGTTCCAGTTGTCGTCCGGTAGCCAGAGCCGTGGCGAGGCGTCGCGACGGATCTTTCTCCAGCAACCGGTGGATCAGATCGGCCAGCGGCTTGGGAATGTCCAGGGCAATCTTGTCCAGGCGGCCAGGCGGCTCGGTCGACAACAGGGATTCAAAGGTCTTCTCCACCGTCCCTTGCAAAAAAGGCGGGCGACCGGCCAGCAGCGAGTACATGACTGCGCCCAGCGAGAACAGGTCGCTGCGCGCATTCGCCACCTTGCCCCGCGCCTGTTCCGGAGCCATGTAATCCATGGTGCCCAGCACATTGCCTTCGCTGGTCAGTGACGACGAGCCGAAAGTCTTGGCGATGCCAAAGTCGGTAATCTTGACCTTGCGATCCTGATCGATCATCAGGTTACCGGGCTTCAAATCGCGATGAATGATGCCGCGGTCATGAGCGTGCCTCAGGCCGTGACACACCTGAATGCCGATGTCGACGATCTCCTGCCAATGGAAGACCTGCCCCTGTTTCTGTTCCTCAAAGAGACTGCTGCCATTGACCAGTTCCATGGCAAAGTACAACACGCCTTCGTCCTGCCCATAGCTGAGCAGCTGCACGATGTTCTCATGATTGAGTTTCATCAGGGCGTCGATCTCGCCCTCAAAACGATTGCGAAAATGCGTGTCAAACGAAAAGGCTGGCGATAGCGCCTTGACGGCCACCGTCGTCGTCTCGCCCTCCTCGCGGGCTTCATAGACCGTTCCCATGCCCCCGCGCCCCAGCACTCGCAGCAATTCAAAAGGTCCTAATTTTTGAAGTGCCATCGAGAAAACACAGGAAAGGATCGCCGGGCAGGTTGCAGCCGAATCGATACGGCCCGACCTTTATTGTATACCAGCCACCGGTTGATTTAAGTGCCGAATGCGCGGGACCGTGACAGGACCAGGCTGGCCCCGTCGAAGCTCTCGCATATTTTCGGCAGTTTGTTTGCGAATTTCCCGCACCGGTACTCAAAGCCGACAGACGTGGTCGATACAATTCCGGGAACGGCCGGAACCTGGTTCTGCCGTGAACCTGAACGATTGCCTTCATTTAACGAGTCGACTGATGATTCGATCCCCGCTTTTCCCGCTGCTCCTGGTCATCGGCAGCTGCGCCGCAATGGTGGCGCCGGCGCAGCCGGCCGCTGCACTGCAGGCCTTGTCACCTTCCCGCAATCGTCCGGTGCAATCCGGTGAAGACGACCGCATCGACAATGCACTGGGGCAAGCCAACGCGGCCAACGTGGAGCCATCCAAAGCGCTGCTGGACGCCATGAACAAGATGATCCCGATTGAAATAATCGGTAGTGAACTGGAAGCTCCGATGCGGGAGATCGCCCGCAAGTTCCTTACCGGATCAACCGGGGAGGCGGTCGCAGAACTGGAAGCTCTGCACCAGGCCAATCCGGAGTTGCCCCCGCCACCCGTGCTGGTTTCGGGGATGTTGTTTACCGCCGGCAATACGGCACAAGCGCGACAGTGGCTGGAAAAAGCGGCTGCCGAATTTCCCGAGTACCCCACGTCCTTTAACGGCTTTGCCCGATTGGCAATTTCCGACCGGCGAATCGCTGATGCCGAGGCCCTGCTGGAAAAGGTGCAGCGACTCATCGAGACGGGCTCCTGGTCGGAAGCGCAAATGCGGCTGTTCCGTATCGAGTATCTGGACGGTGTAACCGATGTGGCAATCGCGCGGCAACAACTGGACGCAGCCCGCAGCCACCTGCAGGAACTGCAACAGTTTCTGCCCGAAAACGACCGTGTCGTGGTGCGTCTGGCGCAAATTGAATTCGATCTGGGCAATACCGATGCCAGTCTCGGTCACTTGAACTCGGCACGCTCCCTGAATCCGGAAATCCGCATACCGGAAGTCATCATTTCGGAATGGTATTTGCGCAAAAAGGACTGGGATGCGTCCGAGAAATGGATCGTTGCCGCGGCCGACGCCAACCCGGAGGACGCCGCCGTACAACTGGATCATGCACGCTGGTTGTTGCAAAACGAAAAGTTGCCCGAGGCTCTGGCGGCCGTCCAAAAGGCCGAGGAGTTGGGCATGAGCAATTACATCGTGGAATATCTGCGGGGGCAGGTGGCCTTTGCCCGGCGCTCCTACGGTGTGGCCGAAATGCACTTCCAGCAAATCCTCGACGGCCGACCCGGCGACGCCGATGCCACCAACATGCTTGCCTTGAGTCTGATTGAAAGCGACGACGAATCAAAGCAAAGCCGCGGCCTCGAACTCGCCGTCATGAACCAGCGGATGTATCCGCGCAGTGCCACCGCCATGGCATCAGTGGGCTGGATCTACTATCGCATGGGCAAACTGGCCGAAGCCGAAGCGGCTTTCCGACAAGTCATTGCAGCCGGGTCTTTGGAGCCGTCCGCCAGTTACTTTGTCGCCGCGTTCCTCAATCAGCGCGGAGAATATCAAAATGCCCAACAGCTTCTGGAATCAGCCATCGCCAGCCGGGACTATTTCATGTTTCGCGACGCAGCAGCCGACCTGCTGAACAAGGTCAACACCCGACTGGCAGCGCAAAGCGACCCCGCGCAACAGCCGAATGACGCTGCCCAACCCGACGACGGTAACTAAACTCCCCAGGCACAAAAGCAACGCTTGTTTTGCTGATCCATATCTTCGGCCACGCGACCGACGACCGACAGCGTTTCAGGAACCAAAAGAACAACCACCCTTCAACCATTGATTCAGGATTAACTCATGGCGCTGAGCTGGTGCCCGGGAACCATTATCGATCGCAAGGTTTGGACCGAAGGCTTGTTCACGATTCGTGTCGATGTGGAAGGCGTCAACGAATTTGTGCCGGGTCAGTTTCTGCAAATCGGCTATCAAAACGACGACAAGCATATCCACCGTCCTTACTCCGTGGCCTCGCCCTGGGGCCGTGAGATTGAGTTCTTTATCGTGCGCGTTGATGACGGCGAGTTGACGCCGTGGCTGTGGGAGCGAGGCGCGGGCGACCCGCTGGACGTCAGTCAGGGAGCTGCCGGGAGCTTTACGCTGAAGAAGACACCGCGGGCGGAAGTCCTGTGGCTGGTGGCCACCGGCACCGGGTTGGCACCGTACATCGCCATGCTTCGCACCGACGAGCCATGGCAGGATTACCGCAAAATCGTTGTCGTGCACGGGGCGCGAGTCGGCGAGGACCTGGCCTATGCCGACGAATTTAACCAGATGGCAAGCGATCGCCCTGGCAGGTTCAGCTACATTCCCACGGTGACCCGGGAGGATGTCCCGGACGTGCTGCGCGGCCGTATTCCCGCACTGCTGGCCGATGGATCGCTGGAATCAGCCGCCGGCAGTCCCATGAACGCCGACAACAGTGCCGTGATGTTATGCGGCAATCCCGCCATGCTGGACGACATGGAAAAGCTGCTGGAAACGCGGCAGATGAAGCGGCACCGCAGCAAATCCCCGGGCCATATCGTGCTGGAAAGATACTGGTAGATTCTGTTACATTGGCCGCTCCACGCATTGATGCTGACTGACAGCCCCGGACCAGGTAACAGGCATGGGATTGATTGACGGATTCGAAGCCATTGTTCGCGAAAACGAGCCGCTGGCGCCTTACACGCGTTTGCGCATCGGCGGCGTCGCCGAATACTTTGCCGAGCCGACTTCCGTCGAGGAACTGGCAGCGCTGGTGCAAAGGTTTCAGCAAGCGGATCGGCCCGTCAGATTGCTCGGTGGCGGCTCGAATCTGCTGGTACGCGAGGAAGGGACACCCGGCCTGGTCGTTTATCTGGCCGCTCCCGCCTTCTGCCGGCTGGAGGTTAATGGCAACTCGGTCCTCGCCGGAGGCGGTACACGCCTGTCGCATTTTGTCTCCGTGGCCATTGGACACGGATTCACGGGCGTCGAGAATCTCGTGGGAATTCCCGGAACCGTGGGTGGCGCCTTGCACGGCAACGCTGGCAACCAGCACGCCGGCATCGGTAACTGGATTGAAAAGGCCACCGCGATCACTCGCAAGGGAGACATCGTCACCCGCGAAAAATCCGAAATGACGTTCGGCTACCGCGAAAGCAGCCTGACGGAACTCGTCATCATCGACGCCACCTTTGCCTTTGAAATCGATGACGCGGACCAATTGACCCGCCGCATGCAGAAATTGTGGATCGTCAAAAGGGCCGGCCAGCCCGCTACGGATGAACGGGCTGCCTATGTCTTCAAGGACCAGGGCGGCGAGTCGGCTGGCCGTCTGATCGAATTGGCGGGTCTGCGTGGCACACGTATCGGAAACGTCGAAATCGCTGCGAAGGACGCCAATTTCTTCGTCGCCGGTCCCAGCGCTACCAGTGACGATGTATTGCGTTTGATCGATCTGGTGAAAACGCGAGTTTCCGATCGTCTGGGCATCGCTCTGGAACAGACGCTGGTCGTCTGGTGATTGACGGATTCTTTTGCCCAGTCGTTGCGACTGCAACCCGGTACCCCCCGACGATAGTTGTGATTGCGCCGCCTGCGCGGGGCAACGTACCCCGGACCAATTCCTGCCCGCCGTTCGTTTCGATAAGTACACAGTCAGAAACGTGGGCAAGAGCAAGGGTCCGCCATGGCCAACAAACATAACGGAAACTGGCTTGATCACCTCGCCAGGCTATCGTTGATCAAACTGCTGGTTAATCCCGTAACCATGATGCTGGTGGTGACGATCGTCGCCATCGTGCTCTGGAATCGGTATCACGAACGACTGCAGGTACCGGCGAACCGGACCATCACCCGGAATATGTTGCACCTGAACGAATCGCCGGCGTGGATCAAGTCAGATATTTCCGAAGCGGCGATTCGCGACAGCCGGCTGGATGAAGTCCAGCTGGATCGTCCCGACGCGATCGAACGCGTGGCCGCTTCTTTGGCCGTGCAGCCATGGGTCAAAGCCGTGCACCGGATCACCAAATCGGCCAGCGGCATCCACGCTGAATTGCAGTATCGCCGCCCCGTCGCCATTGTGGAAATTGGCGAAGACCATCTGGTCCCGGTTGACGATGAAGCCGTTGTGCTGGACGGACAGGAATTCTCTGAAAAAGAGGTGTCAAGGTACTGGCGCGTTTCCATGCCGCGTCCGCTGACGAACGGGCTGGCGACCGGAAGGTTGTGGGATGACCTGCGTGTCTCGGACGCTGTACTGATCGCCACTGCCTGGCAGGATATCCCGGACAAACTGGGACTGTTTCGGATCGTCAACCGCAGCTATCCTACGCGGGATCGCCTGCGCTTGCGGGACTACGAACTGTGGACTCGTAGCGGCACGATCGTTGTCTGGGGCAATCCACCTGGCTACGAAATCGCAGGTGAGGCTTCAGCCCCGCAGAAGATTGAGGCGATTCGGAAGTTCATCCAGACCCAGGGACCACTGGAAGCCATCACCACACGTTATCTGGACGTGCGTCAGGGGGTCGTGACTACAAGCACCTCGGCAGCAGCCCGGGAACCAGTCGACTTCATTCGCTAGATGTGCGAACTGAATCGGCGAACTCAGGTGGTCGTTTCCCGACCCAATTCGCCTTTGCCGCCGCGTTCCTGCTCCTTGTCCATACTCGCTTTGAGTTCTTCGCGAATGACGGGCAATTCGGCGGGTGCTTCAATACCAATACGGACGCCACCACCCGTAATGCGTACAACCGTTACGGCGATCTGATCTCCGATGAGAATCCGCTCTCCAACTTTGCGGCTCAGGACCAACATGACACTATTCCTTTAATTCGCGCTCGTCCACTGATATCGAGACAATGCTGCTCGCTGTTTTGGATCTTCCCGTCGGTTTTTTTACCTTCTTTTCTCCGCCGTAGCCTAAAGGGTGGCGTCACCCCCTGCAACTGTAAGCCAATCCTGTCAAGGTGGATTTGCCCAAAAAAAGGACCGAGGAAACTGCCCTGGCCCGTTATTTCACCCAAATTACCGCCTGCATGGTCAGCACTTGTGCACCGTGCCAGCGAAATCCGCCGTTGTCAGCATGATTGTGATTGGAGGAAGTCAGCCTTCTACGCGGATGCTGATCACCTGAACCGGTTCATTGGGCCGGTCGTTGGAGCACGGCGTTTTTTCGATCTTTGCCACCACATCCAAGCCGTCGGTGATCTTGCCAAAGACCGGGTGTTTGGACGGTCCGTCGGTAAACCAGTCCAGATAGTCATTATGGACGGTGTTGATGAAAAACTGCGATCCGCCACTATTGGGCTGGCCAGTGTTGGCCATCGACAGCGTACCGGGCTCGTTGGATATTTTGGCATCGTCGGGATGTTCGTCCGGAATGGTGCCGTGCGGCGGTCCGCCCGTCCCTGCCTGGTTGCTGTTGGGATCCTTGCTGTGCGGGCAGCCAAACTGAATCATGAAATTCGGGATGACACGGTGGAAATGCAGACCATCGTAGAACCCGTCATTGACGAGGGTGAGAAAGTTTCCGGCAGTCACTGGCATTTTGTCTTCAAAAATCTCGGCCTTGAACTCGCCGAGGCTGGTATCAAAAACCACAACAGGATTGGACACGGGTTACTACTCCTGGAAATAACAGGCGACCGGCGGGGTCGCCGAATCTTGGAAATTGCCGGACGAGCGCGGGTGGCACGTCTGACCACAGCTTAACAGATAATCACACGTCCTGATATCGGCCAGCCTTTAACCCGGGACGCCGATAATCTCGATCGACTTGTACACCGTGCGAATGTTGCGAAAGCCGAACCGTTGGTAGAGACGAATGGCATCATCATTTTGCGCGGTGACTTCCAGAGAGGCGGTGTCCATGCCAATGTTGCGAAAGCCCTGCAGGGCACGGATCAACAAGCCGCGAGCCAGTCCGTGTCCGCGATGATCGGGAACGATGCCCAGATTTTGAATCGAGCCGATCAACCCCTGATCGTTGATGCCCTGTACCGTCCCGCAATTGGTCGTCTTGCCGGAACTGGCTTGGCGTGAAACCACAAGCCATGTCGCTTCGGGCACAAACCCGGTGCGCGATGCGATCTCGCGCATCAGACCTTCGCAGCCCTCACGTTGTCCCAGACAGGGAAATACATTGGCATCCAGTTCGTATTTGAAGCTGTTGAACTTGGCGTCCGCATGACGCGGGATCAAATCGGGACGCCACGAAAGATACTGGTATTGGTCTGCGATCTCCGGCTCGTCGGGCAGTTCGCGTCGCAAATCGAAATGCATGCGATACCGTTTGAAGTATGTGACACTCACGGAGAAAAACCTGATTGCGACGGAGACTGTCGGGATATCAGATCATCATGACTGATCACGGGCGGCTTGTCGCCCGTTTCCGGCTGCAGCGGTTCCTTTCTACCTGTAACTTCCGCGTCAACCACATCCCCCTGCTGCGTGGTCCACATGGTCGCGTGGGCCGTGTGAATGTCGACCTTTTTGCGCAACCAGGCAACAAACCGTTTGCGATACCAGCGACGACAGGGCTTGATCAGCAACGAGAATCCCAGCAGGTCCGTAATCAGGCCCGGCGTGATCAACAGGCCGCCGGCCAGCAGGACCAGAGCGCCTTCCACAAAGACGTCGGCAGGCAGGCGATTTTCATCGATTGAATTGCGAATGTTCTGCAGTACGGCGACGCCCTGGCGGCGTACATACCACGCCCCCACCACGCCGGATACCAGAATCCACAGAACCGTAATGGCCCAGTGAATCCTCAATAGCATGAGGATCACGACGAGGTCTGCCAGGGGCAGCAGAATGAATATGAGCAGCAATCGGGCAAACATAACTTCTCTGCAAAGCGTCCCACGGGCGGGCCGACCTGTGGTCGGCAATTGTTCCGTTATTCGCCATCATCGGCATTCCCTTGCCTTCATTTTAGGCAGGGCTGGGCGAATCCGGAACTGACACGTTCCCCGGACATCAGGAAATCGTGTCGACGTAGGGGTCCTGGCCCAGTTCCCGCTGGGCGGTTTGACGATTTCGCTCGTGAATCAGCAGCATTTTGCGGCCGCGGAAGTGTTTGGCTTCCACCTTGGCCTGTGCCTGCCGAAACACTCGTGCCACCGTGGCTGGTTGACGCGGTTTCCGTCGCCCCGTGGCTTTCAGGCGATCCGCCATCTTCGGCCCCAGACCTGACAACAGAATGTCATCGTCCAGGGCCATGTAGAACCGATAGCTGCCGGGATCTCCCTGGCGTCCGCAACGACCGATCAATTGCCGGTCGATGCGTGCCGATTCATGCAGTTCGGAAATGATCACATGCAGCCCGCCGGCTTCCAGCGCAGCGGCTGACAGTTTGATATCGGTGCCACGTCCGGCCATGTTGGTCGCCACCGTGACACGACCGGCCTGGCCCGCCTGGGCAACAATCTCTGCCTCGCGCGACAGATGCCGGGCGTTCAGAACCTGATGATCGATACCCGCCTGATGCAACATCTCCGAAAGCAGTTCCGATTTGTCAATTGAACGGGTACCGACCAGTACCGGCCGGTTCTGGCGGTGCAATTCGATGACCTCCTCGACAATCGCTTGCCACCGGGCTTCCGAAGTCCCAAACACCTGATCGTCCAGTTGTTTGCGTTGCGGCGGTTTGTTCGTGGGAATTTTCACCACGGTTGTTTCATAGATTGAATACAGTTCCCGGGCGCTGCTGGCGACCGTTCCCGTCATGCCGCACAACGACTGGTACTTGAGAAACAGATCCTGCACGGTGACGCGAGCCGCTTCGGCCGTTTCTGCCGTTACGTCGAGTCCTTCGCGGGCCTCGATCGCCTGGTGCAGTCCAGCTCGCCACTTGCGGCCTTCGGCCATGCGGCCCGTGAACTCATCGACAATCACAACTTCACCGTCGCGAATCACGTAATGCCGATCGCGTGTGAATTTTTCCTCGACCAGCAGAGCCAGTTCAATCTGGTCATAGATATCGACCAGAGGCGTCTGACCAAGTGAGGCAGGCGTGGACATTTTTCGTACGGCGGTGCGTCCAGCCCCCGTCAGGTTGACGGCGCGGGTCTCCTTGTCAAATTCAAAATGCTTGTCGGGAACCAGCGACTCAATGGCCGAGGCCGACCACTGGTACAAGGCGCGGCGGGCTTCCAGATCGTCAGGCAGCGAACTGATGATCAGCGGCGTGCGGGCTTCGTCGATCAGGATACTGTCGGCCTCGTCCACCAGCATGAAATTCAGATCACGCTGAACCGGCAACATGGCGGCATCAGCCGAATCGCTGGAAAAGGCTGCCTGCGCCATGGCGGCTTCCTGGTTGCGACGCAGCAACAGCCGGTCACGCAGAAAATCAAATCCTGTCTCCTTGGCCGTTGAGTACGTGATGTCCGCTGCATAGGCCCGCTGGCGATCCGCGCGTTCGGTCGACTGTTCCACCACACCAACGGACAATCCCAGCAACTCGAACAAGGGTCCCATCAATTTCGCGTCACGTGCGGCCAGGTAATCATTGGCCGTGGCCAGATGAGCCCCTTTGCCCGACAAGGCAGCCAGATACAAGGGCAGGGTAGCCGCCAACGTTTTGCCTTCGCCCGTTTGCATTACGACAATGGACCCGTGTGTCATGGCGATACCGCCGATCAGTTGCACGGGATAATGTTGCATGCCCAGGCAGCGGCGAGCTGCTTCGCGTACCAACGCAAAACCGCGTACGAGAATTTCCTCAATCGGCTCGCCGCTCAATACCTCGTAGCGCAGTGCCAGACTTTCCTTGCGCAGTTGGTTGGCATCGAGTTCGCGAAATTGATCCTCAAGCCGGATCACTTTCTGCGCGGCGGACTTCCACGCCGGCTTGACCGGCTGTTTGCCTGACAGCGGCGTTAGTCCGGGAATCAACAGCAAGGAATTGACCTGGTTGTTTTGTGCAACAAAAAAGGAACGGATGCTGCCACGAATCTTCGCTGGTTAACGAGGAACAGGTGTTGCAGTGCGCTGTCGCCAACCCTGAGCGACGTTGGCAGGGTAGTTACCCGGATACCCGTACGCTCCATTGTTCGGATAAGCGTTGTTGGGATACGAATAGGAGCCAGGTCGAGGCGTTCCATATGCCTGTGGCGAAGTTGAACCGGTTGCCACGTTGCTGGTGTTAGCCAACACCGGTTGCGTGCTGTATTGCCGGGGGACCGGCGTCCCGTTTGGCCGCACCACATATTCCCATGCGGTTCTCGGTGTGTTCGACGGCGGTGCATTTCCAGCTACCTGAGTGGCGTCGGTCAACGGCATGCCGCCTGTAACCGAAGTGCTGGTGCTTGTGTTTTGTGGCGTTGTCGTGGTACGGGCCACCTGGTTTCCCGGAGTGGAACTGATCGTCGAGGTGCTGGTGGCAACCTGAAGGTTGTTTGCGGGAATCATATTCGGTGCAGTATTCTGCACGTTCTGACTTGTCGGGTTGTAGTTCGCCAGACTGCCAGCGGGGACTGCGGCAACGTTGCCGGCAGGTCGCCAGCCCTGACCCGGCAGGCCCGTGGGTTGAGTGGTTATAGCGGGTGCTTGCGTCGCGGCGGGCGCCCCTTGTCCGTAATACGGAGCTGGAAGATTGGCCACAGCCGTGTTGGGGATCTGCACCGATCCAGTCGCTGGCGGGGCAATGCGAGTACCTGCGACGAAGGGATATCCACCGCCTCCGGTGCCACAGCAATTACAGCCCGCGAAGCTTGCGGCCAACGCAATGACGGCCAGCAGCTGGTAGCGCTTTGACATAGACTCGATTCCTTTCAAGGCTGTATGGCAGCCGGCTCACGCCAGGCACAAGGCACAAGCTAAAAGCAAAAAGTTTCCTGCAAAATCGTGCGTACCATAGCGGCTTGCCAGGCCGTTTCAATACGAATTCTTACAAAAATGGATGCTGGGCCCGCCGCGGGGCGGAGGCAGCGGGAAAAGTGCTGGCACCACTGCGCGCAAAAAAAGACAGCCCTTGCGGGCTGCCTATGCATATCCTGGTTGCCCCCAACAAGATATGCAGTCTCGAGGATGGCAAGCTGGTTTGCAGCTGGTTGTCTAGGTATCCGTATCCTGAGATTCCTTCTGGTCGGCAACTTGCTGTGGTTGTGGATTGAAGAACGGATTGGAAATTCGCTCCGCCGTGTCGGTTGGCAGCATTTGCATTTCCACCGGAATGGTTCCCGGAGGTACCGCATACGGGCTCACGCCAACGGGACGACGCACGATTTGATCGCTGTAGTAAACCGGTGGATACATGGCGAAGTACGGCGGACTCTGCGGTCGCTCAAAGCTGTACAGGTTGTAGGTGTCGAGCCACACTGGAAAGAAACCGCCGTAGCCATAGCCACCACCGCCGCCACCAATGTGCTTGCCGCCGCGTCGTCCGACTCCAGCGTGTTTGCCAACGCCCCCGCGTACGCCTGCTCCACGGCGACCGAGGGGAATTACACCATTCGGGCCGGTACGGAATGGGCCGGTGGCGTGGCGGGCGAATCCGGATTGGGGTGCGCCCAGCACGGGACCAGGCTGTTGAACCCGGCCGATACCGGATCCCCCGCCAAAGTGCGGGCTATGGTGAGTGCTCCAACCGTAACCGCCGTGATGCTGGGCCTGGATTTCACCAGTTCCAAATGTCAGGGCAGCCGCAACAGCGACCGCCAGGCTCAAGGTGCGAATCATTACTGCTCTCTTCTTAAAAATGTTCTTTCAACGAGACATAACTTTCACGGTAAACAGCGGACCGCTAGATTCAAAGAGGCAAAAGCAAGTAAAACACACGAAAATACGGTTGAATTGCACTTATGTCGCCAGCGCAATTGGCACAATCGATAAAATCTGCAGCCCGCCAAATCGGCTTCGACGGGTGCGCTATTTGTGCAGCGCAAACGCCGGCCGGATTGAGCCGTTTTCACCAGTGGCTGGAGGCCGGCTACCACGGCGAGATGAGCTATCTGGAGTCCCGACGCGACGCCTACACGCATCCACGATACGTGATGGACGGCGTGCGCTCGATCGTAATCCTGGCCCTGTCCCATGCTCCGACTCCGCGTCAACCGATATCGCAAGGTCAGGGCCTGGTCGCCCGCTACGCCTGGGGTTCCCGCGATTACCACGACGTCATTCACAGCCGGTTGAAGCAACTGAAGACGGCCGTCCTGCAATGGCAACCGGAAAGTCGCGTACGTGGCGTGGTCGACAGCGCGCCGCTGCTGGAACGGGAATTCGCGGTGCTGGCCGGTCTGGGATGGCAAGGCAAGAACACTTTGATTCTGAACAAGCAGGCCGGCAGCTGGTTTTTCCTCGCAGCGTTACTGCTTGATTTTGAAGTCCAGTACGATGCGCCGCATGCGACGGATCATTGCGGCACTTGCCGCGCATGTCTGGATGCTTGTCCGACGAACGCCTTTGTCGCACCCAATCTGCTGGACGCCACACGTTGTATCAGTTACCTGACGATCGAATTGCGCGACCCGATTCCGGTGGAACTGCGCAAGGGCGTGGGCGATTGGGTATTTGGCTGCGATGTGTGTCAGGACGTTTGCCCGTGGAATCGCAAGGCGCCTGAGACGGGCGTTCCCGAGTTCGCCGCCACGGATGAACTGAATCCGCTGGATTTGCCAGAGTTGTTCGACCTGGACGATGACGCATTCCGCGCACGGTTTCGCCGCACTCCGTTATGGCGCAGCAAACGCCGCGGTCTGCTCCGCAACGCCGCCATCGTACTTGGCAATCAGGCCGATCCTTCCGCCATCCCCGCGCTGCTCAAGGGCCTGCACGACCCCGAGCCCCTCATCCGCGGCGCCGCAGCGTGGGCCCTGGGACAAATGCGTGATGTACAAGTGCCACTAGCTCTGTCTCAGCGAATCTCCGAGGAACGCGACCAAACCGTACGCGCCGAAATCATGGCCGCCTTGCGACATTAG
>CAMYKF010000305.1 GCA_947258905.1 uncultured Pirellulaceae bacterium
TTGTAGGCGCGGAACCCACGGGCGCTGATGATGCGGCCCGCAGCAAGGCGGCGGGAAAAATCATCCCGCAACAAAATCCCGATACGATTGCGGACGGACTGCTAACCAGTCTGGGCGACCTGACGTGGCCGTACGTTCGCGATGTGGTCCGGCAGATTGTGACTGTCGACGACGACGTTACCATCGAGACCATGCGGTTCTTTTTTCAGCGCAGCAAGTATCTCATCGAGCCCAGTTGCGCGGTGACGGTGGCTGCAGCGCTTGCCGATGAGGTTTGCAGCAATGATCGGTGGAAACGGATTGGCGTGATCATTACTGGAGGGAATGTGGATATCGATAACCTGCCGTGGTGAGCAAAGTTCCTTCTCCCCCAGGGGAAGAAGTCGCAGATGCCGGCGCGCCGGCGGTGGCCAAAGGCCGGATGAGGGGGGCCAGCTGATTGCCAAGTGCCAAGTGCCAAGTGCCAAGCGCCAGTTGCCAGGTGCCAAGTGCAAATTCAGTAGTTCCAAAAAACGATCGAATTGAAATGAGCCGAAGCCGCTAGCCTCGGGTTTCGCCGGGGAAACACCGCCTGATGGACCCGACGCTAGCGCGTTCGGCTCAGTTTTGGAACTACTGAAAATGCAATAAACAGATTGAAGACGACACCCCTTCTCCCCCGGGGGAAGAATCCCGGCGCGCCGGGAGAAGGCGGGATGAGGGCATACATCAACATTGCGTTCGTTTACCAACCAACCCTCACCCAAGCCCCGCTGAGCAGCGAGTCTCGACCTCTCCCATGCTTGGGAGAGGTGCTTCTTAACGGCGGCTGGAAGCCACCGCTACGGCGTGTTCCAGGGACGCAGCGCGGACAGGATCACGTTGACTCCCAGACGCGCGGCATCATCGCGATCGTAACCGGCGCACTGCGTGGCCGAAGCATTCTCCATAGCGCAACTGAGGTCATGCGGTGAAAACACGACCACCCAGCGGCCATCGATTTGGATGCCCTCCATCAGTGGCGGCGATCGAAATGACCGGGCCCCTCCGGCCACATTGGCGGGCTCGTGCATGCCCACGGAATCCAGCTGATAACCGCCGGCTGAATCGCTCCAGATGCGGTCACTGGCCGGAATTCTGACGAGTTCCTGTTCGGGGAGCAGTCGCTTCATTTCCTCCCGAAATGCCTTGGCGAATCCTTGCGAGGAACAAATGGCATCGGCAAACAGGAACCCGCCATTGGCAAAATAGGCGCGGAGAGCTTCGCGTTCTTCTTCGGTCCAGCGAAACGGCGCCCGCCCATGCATGAATACCATGGGAAAATTGGCCAGTTCCTCGCTACGGGGCGAGATCATCTCACGAGCGATCTTGAACCGCACTTTCAAGTCAAAGCTGGCGCGCCGCATGATATTTTGCCAGGCGTTGGGCGCGTCGTCGGCGCCGCCGGCATGCGTCAGTTTGGGAATCAGCACAATCCGCTGACCGAGCCCCTCTCCGGCGGCTTCGATCACTTGCGGGCGATCCAGCTTGTCCTTGACATCCCGCCCGGTGGCGTAAGCCACGACGTTGGCACCCAGTTGCGTGGCGTAGTCGACCTGGCGACGCGGTTCATCGGGCAGTTGATTCAGAAACGACGGCCGGTTGAGCCGCCAGAATCCGGCCATGTTGCGCGGGCAGTAAATCACGCTGGTACGACAACTCGATTGCAGCCCGTACAACGGCCACTCGGGATTGGCGGGCAGATTGTACTGGGAGTTGAATACCGCGTGACTGTCATCCAGCAGCTGCAGGCGACTGTCGGGAAACAGTTCCAGCATGAGTGCCTGAAAGTCCCGGTCAAATTCCACGTTGTCCCCGCACCCATCCCCCTGACAGGCTTCGGCAAAAACAAATCCGCCGTACTCGATGTAGGTGCGCAGAGCCTTTTTCTGGCGGTCATTCAATCGCAAGGCATCGCGGCCGCTGATGAACAACACCGGCGCTTCCAGCAGATCGTCCGCGCTGGCAAAGCGGCCTTCGATCGTTTGCCAGTTTAACTTGACTTTCCAGTTGGCTTCCAGTTCCCGAGTCAGATAATGCACACCCTTGCGATGGCGATCCCAGTCGTTGTCATCGGAGTGCTGGTACTTGCCGATCACGATCGGCCGACGTCCCTTTGACAAAAACAACAGCGCCATGGAAGTCGCCACGTGAACGTTGGTTTCACCGTGCCCGCTGCTGGTTTGCCAGCGGCCGTTGTTGCGTTGCAGGGCAATCAGCGTTTGAGCCCCTTCGCGATACCAGTCGTGCTGGCCAAAGAAACGCTGGCCCGACAGCCGCGCGGCGCGCTCCATGGAATACAGAAAGTAATAACGGTTGACCGAAAAGATCGAGCGGTTGTCGGTCGGATTCTCACGTGTGGTAAAGTGCCGTTCCATCCACGAATTGGCCGCTTCGACCAGTGGCAACCGGTCCTCGCTGCCGCAACACTGAATTCGGCCTTTTTCCAGCGGCAGCCGCCTGGGCAGATGCTCGTCGATAATAACCAGTGATGAAATGGCCGCACAAACCATACTGCCGGTCGCCACATCGCGATGATACTGGTCGTCGCGGTAGATGAATCGACCGTTACCCTTGTACATCTCTTCCCAGTACCACCGCGCGCGTTGCCATACATCGTGCTCGACGTCGATGTCGTACTTGCTGGCTTCGCTGAGCGCCAAAATCGCGAACTGCGAATTTGATCCGTCGGGTCGGCCGCCGGCTTGATAATACGACCAGCCGCCGGCCAGTTTGCCATGGGCAATCTGGGCGTCGGAGAGGAATTGCACGCAACTGCGAATTCTCGAGCGGTACAGATCGGGATCCAGCTCGCAATAAACCAGCGTCAACAGGGAGGCTGTATAGACGCTGATCGGATCGTCCTGCAAATCGAGCGAATTCAGATAGCGCATGCTGCGCTGGATGGTGGCATCCCGCTCGTCGACGCCGGACAACAGCAAGGCCAGAGTGACCAGCGCTTCCACGCCACCTTTGTGTTCGCGAATGCTGTTCCAGCGGCCGGTATCCGGATTCTGCTCGTTTTTCAGAAAACGCACGCCGCCGTTGATCGAGCGACTGACCTCTTCGGCGCTCAGTTGCTGTGCCCGCAAACCGGTTGCCGGGAGGACTCCGACACAGCTGCAAACCAGCAGCCACAATCCGCATTTGATAATTCCAGGTCGTCGACGCATGACAACTCCTCCCGCGGGGCTACGGGACCGGCTGCAGCGCGTACAGCATGACGTTAACGCCAATCCTTGCTGCGTCCTCGCGATCGTAGCCCGCGCACTGGGAGGCCGAAGCATTCTCCATTGCACAACTCAGATCATGAGGTGAAAAGATAACGACCCAGCGGCCGTCGATTTGAATCCCTTCCAGCAAGGGCGGCGACTTGAAACGCCGGATGCCGCCGTTGGCTCCGCCGGGTTCGTGCATGCTGACCGTATCCAGCTGGTAACCTCCAGCCCGGCTGCTCCAGATGCGGTCATTGGGGGCGATCCGCGTCAACTCGTGTTCGGGGAACATGGCCTTCATTTCCTTGCGGAACGATTGCACAAATTCCTCGTTGGAGCAAATGGCATCGGCAAACAGCAGCGCTTTGTTGTCGACAAGGTGCCGTCGCAGGTCCGTGCGCTGGGTCTCATTCCAGGTGAACGGAGCGCGGCCGTGCATAAACACCATGGGATATTTGGCCAGTTCCTCAAACACCGGATCAATCAACACCCGCTCGATTTTGAAACGTTGTTTCAAATCGAAACGTGCCTGTCTCATGATGTTTTGCCAGGCGTTGGGAGCGGCATCGGCACCGCCGCCATGCAAGAGTTTGGGAATGGCCACCAGGCGTTCTCCCATTCCCTCATCAGTTGCATCAATCAGCTGCG
>CAMYKF010000306.1 GCA_947258905.1 uncultured Pirellulaceae bacterium
TTACGAATTGAAATTGGTGGTCGACGGAGCGACCAAACAACGTTTTCTTGACGCCGTCCGCGACAACCTGCATGCAGATCCGCACGGCGACAATGCCGTGTATCGTGTGTCGAGTCTGTATTTCGATTCCCCCGACTACCGGGCCTACTGGGAGAAACTGGATGGTGAGAGTCTGCGTCGCAAGTACCGGTTGCGGTATTACTCAATCGACAAGCGGACCGAATGCGTGCACAACGCGTTCATGGAAATCAAGCATCGCGTGCACAACACCGTCTACAAACAACGCGTTGCATTAACCAACGAAGGAGCAACCGCGATTCTCAATGATGATCGTCAATTGGCTGCTCTGGGCGACCAGGTGAAGCCTGACCAGGACCGGCAACTGATTGAACAAATTCAGCGATACGCCGTGGGCCAGCCGCTACGCGCCGCCACCGTCATTACCTATTTGCGTGAAGCCTGGATGGGCAACGTCGATCACCGACTGCGTGTCACGTTTGATTCGCGATGTCAGGCGTACCAGCCAGCTGCATACGGCCAGGTCGATTCCAATCAGGGCCAGCTGATACTGCCCGAGGAACTTTGCGTCATGGAGGTCAAGTTCGACCATGCGATCCCCTGCTGGATCCGCGACGTGCTCGTGGCGCAACAGCTGCACCTGCAACGCTTCAGCAAATACGCGGCGGGTGTCGTGCAACCGGCCTGCTCCGAACTGCACCAGCTGCTGGATCGGCATCGCCTGACTCCGGAGCCGCAGTTGCCACAGGAAAGCAAGCCACTGCCGGTAACGCTTCCCGCCGATTCGCTGCCCGTTGCGAATCCCAACACGATGGTTTGATCAGAAACTCCAGCCGGCTTCCAGGACAAACGAGTCGTTGAAATCGAGTCGGGTACCGGTGACTTCGTATTCCAGCTTGCGGCCGAACACGTAGCCAAGTTCCACATTGAATCCCGTGCCGCCGTCGACAATTCGTTCGAAGCCCGCCGAAAGGCGAAAGTCCCGCAACGTCAACTCGTCGTCCAGTCCGCTGGTTCGCAGCACCGACCAGGTCCCGCCGCCAAAGATGCCTGACACGTAAACCCAGTCTTCCAGTCGAAACGGGACGTGCCTGATCCGTCGACCGATCTTCGGTTTGGGAAACGTCAGTTCAAAACGCAAGTCGGAAGAGGGAATCCATGTCAGTCCAAACGCCGGAATCCAGTTAAAGTCATTGCGGTCGACATATACGACACCGGCCAGAACGGTCAGCATCTCGGGAATGATATCGTGACTGACCAGAGCCACGCCGCTGACACGAAAGCCGGTGCTGGAGGAGTCATAGTCGGTCATGAATCCGGGCCGCACACCAATGATGCTAGTCCATTTCGGAGCGAACTTCAGTCGCCAGCCAATATCCAGCACCGCCGTGTGCACTCGCGCGGGGACGTCAACCGTCGTCGGTCCGGAAAGCCAGTCGGTCCGGTAGCGTGGCGTTAGCAAAACGATGTTGTCCTCGGAACCGAGCGGAACGACCATCACCACTCCGGCCGCTGCATACGAGTAACCGAACTGATCGAGGCCATCGCGATGAACATAACCACCCGACAATTCCACCTTCTGGACAAAGGACTTGCGATAACGCTCGATGGTCGTGCCGTTCTGAATATCGTCACACCACTGCGGTTCGTTTTCCGGTTCGCTGACGAACATACCTGACGAATACGCCGGGCGGACGAGCAGACTCCCCTTGGGTGCAGGTGCAAAGGCATCAAAGCTGCCAAGGTTCGCAGGGGCTGGCTCGGGTGTGGGCGGCAACATCGCTGGCGGAGGCGCAACTTGATGGTAGACCTGGCCCGAAACGGGTTGATAAAGCATCAGCGTCGCAACCAGCGCGCAGCCCAGGCGTACGGCCATTAACCAGACCGGGTGCCTGCACCTGTATCCATTCGATTCGCGTGCTGCCATGCTTTCAATGCGCCGCCGCCAAAATGACCGGGAACGGTAGCTGAAACCCCGGCCACACGTCAACCGCGACGCTGCCAATCAATTCGCAAGCAGAATGACTCACTGATTCAGGTGAATCACTGATGAAGGTGGACTTCGCAAGCATCCGTGCAGTCGCCTTCTGCCGGTGGCGACAGACGATAGCGGCGCGCGGCAACCCTTTGATAAGCCCATTGCCACAACGGCAGCGAAAACGGAATGTGGATCAACGGAGCCAGCCACCACAGCCGCGGCAAACGCCGGGACAAATAACGCACCGCCTCGGCTCCCGCGTATCGGCGACCGTCGCCAGCAATCACATACATCTGTTTCATCAACTGCTCGTGCGTCAGGTCCGGGTACCGCTGGGTCATTCGCGGATCGTGCAGGGACAGGAATGACAGCCGATCGCCGCTGTCAAACCAGTGCAGCCGCAACACCTGTTGCTGACAGAAACGGCACTTGCCATCAAAAATCACCACGTCCGATTCGGGTCGTTGATCGGGATCGGCCAATCCGAGTTGGGCCGTGACACGCCGGGGCTTGTTGACGTCCGGATCAGGTTGTTGTGAAGTGGCTGTTGTGGACATGATGGCCCGAATTACCGAAGTAGTCTCTGTCTATATAAAAACTCATTGCAAACGGAGCGTAGATTTTGTCTTTGGTGCCACTGCTGGCTTGCCCAGCAGTGTTGACCGGACAAAAGCCGGCGAATTCTGCACTGCTAACAAGTTAGCAGTGGCACCCCCGCCAAGACGCGCTCCAATTGTGCCTTGGACCGGTTTAGTAACCGTCCCCGCGTGAACGCGTTAACGCTTCACGTTGAATCGCCCGATCTACCGGTTGATTCGGCAAAAAAGCAGGGCCGCAGGCGGCAAACTGTTTGCCTGGGGACGGGTTTCTGTCAAATTATAGGTTGTGTATCGAGGGAATTCAGGCCATGAACAAGACATCGAGGGAAAACCGCGGTTCCGGCGGCATGCCGATCTGGCTAAAGACCGTCGCCGGTGTGGTTGTGTTTGGCCTGTTAATGGTGGCCATGATTTTCGGCACCGGCATTCTCAATCCTGAGGAGACCGCCGACACCGGGATGCAGTTTGCCGACCTGCCTCCCAACCGGCGTGCCGAAATCGCCTGGGAGCGCCGCAACTGGAAAGTGGCTGAAGGCGCGTTTCGCGAGATGATTGAAGCCGACCAGTTCGACGGGTTGTCGGTGTTCAATCTTGGCTATTGTTTGCACGAGCAGGAAAAACTGGATGAAGCGGCCGAGATGTATCGTCGGGCGGCCGACTACGTGGACTACGCTTCAAGGTGCCACTACAACCTCGCCTGCATTCACGCCTTGCAGGGTCGACCCGACGAGGCGATTGATGCGCTGAGCAAGGCCATCGACGGCGGGTTGGACTTGCGTCGCCGCATCCAGGATGACAAGGATCTGGTGTCATTGCACAATGATCCCAAATTCCTGGAACTTTCGCTGAGACAATTCATCAATCGCGAAATGCGTTCCGCCAATCGCTAACGTTTCCAAACCTCTAACGCCCGAATCCACCATGCCGACCAGTGATCCCGTCCAGTTGCTGCTGACGACCAACGAGTGGGCCAACCGCAATATGATCGAAGCCTGTCGCGGATTGAGTGACGAGCAGCTGCACCAGGATTTTGAAATGGGCCTGGGAAATCTGCACGACACGATGCTGCATGTCATCTCGGCCATGAAAGGCTGGGGACATTTGCTGGCTGGTCGCGAACAGGCACCGCATCTGGAAGGCCGCCATACGCTGGACGAGTTGCTGGCCCTGCATGATGAGGTGGCGGCCGATTTTCGAAATTCTGCCGAATCACATCCCGTCGATGAACTGGTTACCGGCGAGCGGGGCGGTCGCAGTTTTACCTTTGCCCGCGGCGCCGTGATCA